>CANHIS010000011.1 GCA_947460255.1 Bacteroidota bacterium | reverse complement strand
TCCCTCATCTCAACATTACGGAGTTCAATGAAAAGGCAAAGGCAGAAATCCTTATCGACATTCGTAAAGATTTTGAAGATGGGTTTAAAGGAATTCAACAACTGCCCAAAGGAACGCGATTAGGAGTTTACGTGGCTTACGTATATTATTATGCTTTGCTCAATAAAATCAGCAATACGCAGGCAACAATTCTTCTAAATGAGCGTGTCCGAATTCCGGATTCAAGAAAATATGCGCTTATTTTGAAGTCCTACGTGCGCCATCAACTAAATATGATTTGAACTTAATGTTCTCATTCTGGTTACTTTAAAAATTGTCACCATGGTTTCAAGGAACCTTTCTGTACAAATAGATACAAATTCTGGTTTTTGTTTCGGTGTGGTTTATGCCATCGAAATGGCCGAAGACGTCCTCGACGAGCAGGGTTACTTGTACTGCTTAGGTGACATTGTGCACAACGATGAAGAGGTAAACCGTTTGAAAAATAAAGGCCTGCGAATTATCGATTACGATGTATTCAATACCCTGAATAACGAAAAAGTACTCATTCGTGCACACGGAGAGCCCCCATCTACCTACAAGACTGCTATTGAGAACAACATCACATTGATTGATGCAACTTGCCCGGTAGTGCTCAAACTTCAAAACAGAATTCGAAATTCTTTCGATAAAAAAGAAACAATCTTTTTGATGGGCAAAAAGGGACATGCCGAAGTAACTGGTTTGATGGGGCAAATCAATAACGAAGGCATTGTGTTTGGCGACGTAAATGAATTGGAAACCGACAAACTTCCTTCAGAGATTACGCTTTACACCCAAACAACCAAAAGCAAACAAAAATTCAAAGAAACTCGCGAAGCACTCGAAGCAAAAGGCATCAAAGTTAACGCTCACGATACCATCTGTTCTCAGGTAAGCGACCGTGATTCTGAATTACGCAGCTTCGCTGTTTCTTACGATGTAATTTTGTTCGTGAGTGGAACTAAATCATCCAATGGAAAGGTTCTTTACAATGTGTGCAAAGACCAAAATCCAAGAACCTACTTCATTTCTCGGGTGGATGAAATCAACTTCGATTGGTTCGGGAACAACGAGCGTGTAGGCATTTGTGGCGCCACTTCTACGCCAATGTGGTTGATGGAAGACGTTAAGAAATCGCTTGAAATACTCTGATGCACATCCGCATCGAATCAACTCTGCACAACATCTCGGCAGATGATGTTTTTTCGCGTTTCAATGAAGAACTGTTTTTAGCGCTTGCACCAAAATTCCCACCTTCAAAACTACTGCGCTTCGACGGTTGCAAAACAGGCGACATTGTAGAGATCGAAATGCAGCTTCCTATAATTGGAAAGCAATACTGGACTAGCAAAATTACCCAGCATGCGAGTGAAGGTCAAGTGCGCCATTTCTTTCGAGACGAAGGTGTTATATTGCCGTTTTTTTTAAGTGCTTGGCAACACGACCACATTGTCGAACAACACGGAAATGATGTGTTAATCGTGGATGATATTCATTATAAGGCCAAATTTCCTATTCCAGATTTCTTGGTGTACCCACAACTGTATAGGACCTTTTCGAATAGAACGAAGATCTACAAGATTTTTTTCAATAGAAGTTGATTATTTACGTAATTAATACATCTTCAATAAGATAGTAGATTAACTTAATGTTACGTAGAGGAAATTTCATTCATATCATCTCTACACACTGGAATTAAGCTACTTTCGCGAAAACAATTTTTCCGATGGACAAGCTCAATTCTTCCCGTGCTCCCGAACCAGTTGGTTTATACCCGCATGCTCGCCGTGTTGGCAACCTATTATTCCTCAGTGGTGTTGGTCCCCGCGAGAGAGGAACCAAAATAATTCCTGGTGTAGAACTAGATCCACAAGGTAACATCGTCAGTTACGACATAGAAACTCAATGTCGCTCAGTGTTCAATAACATCCGTTACATCCTCGAAGACTGTGGTTCTTCATGGGATAATATCGTGGATGTTACCGTGTTTCTAACCAACATGAAAGACGATTTCCCTATCTACAATCGTGTTTATGCCGAGTTTTTCAAAGACAATCTTCCATGTAGAACAACATTGGAAATCAATTGTTTACCTACGCCAATCGCCATCGAACTTAAGGTGATTGCTACTATCTGATCTGTAATTTACCTCTACAATTCATTATTTTAAGCAATCCATTAGATTACACTGCGGCATGCTATTTTTCAGACAACGAACAATCATTTTTCTATCTATTCTTTGTCTTCCCTTTCTCGGGTATTCACAGCTTTCCGAAAGTATTCGAAACCTAGAGTATCGTTTAAAAACGGCTTCAGATACGACCAAGATCAAGTTACTTCTCGACTTGTCGTTTGAATATCGCCGGGTTGATGCAGATCGATGCTTACGTTTTGCATCTAGTGCAGACAGTTTATCGAAAAAGCAAGAATTCGATCGCGGCATTGCATTGTCGCGTAAGGCATTAGCCACTGCTTTCTACATGAAAAGTCGCCTCGATACCGCCGAGACACTTGCACGTGAAGCGATCTTTTTACTCAACGAAATTGGTAGTTATGGAGAAAAGGCTGGAGCATTCAATACGCTCGGACTTTGCCTGATGCACCAAGGAAAATACATCGAAGCCGATCGTCGTTTTTCGGAAGCATTGGCGCTTTACATATCAGCTGGAGATCGCTTTGGCGAGGCCAAGTGCATTAGCAATTTAGGTGTGGTTGCTCATTATCAAACGCAATATGCAAAGAGTGTAAAGAATTACTTAAAAGCCCTACGAATCGCCGAAGAGGTGAACGATCCTATTTTGAAAGCCGAATGCCAGTCGAATCTCGGAATGGCATTTACAAGTCAAAAGGAATATCCAAGTGCCATTGTTTATCTCCACCGAGCCCGAAAATCATACAATCAATTGGGCGATAAACGCGGAGAAAGTCGCTCCTTAATGGGTCTAGGAGTTGCTTATTTCAATTTTGGCAACCTCGACACCGCCCAAGTTTATTACGACCGATCGATGGCGATTTTTATCGAGACTGGCGATGAACTCGGCATGGCACAAGCGCTTCACAATTCTGCAGAAGCCTTACTTGTTCAAGGGGAAAATGAAAGAGCCCTTGCGAAGTTCGAACAAGCACTCGAAATCCGCACCGCCAGCAACGAAACTTATGGAATTGCGCTCACGCTGTTTAACATGGCAAAAGCCTGCGCTGCAATTGGAGAAAGCAAGCGGGCAGAAACTTTGTTCGATTCTTCTGAAGTAGTCGTGAATCAGTTGGGTACAGATTACCTTTTGGCCGAATTCTACCTTGCGCGCTCAACTTATTTCGAAGAAGAAGGGAGATTTTCCCGGGCGCTCGACGACATGAAATTGTACACCAATCTCAAAGATTCGCTATACAACAGCGAGCGCATTCGTTCGATTGCAGAGATGCAAGCCATTTATGAAACCGAGAAAAAAGAAAAGGAAATCTTGGTTAAAGACAGCGAAATCAAAATTTTGCAACGTAACCGCTTGATCTACTCAATTGCAGGAATTGCTATTCTCCTCGTTTTTGCTGTTTCAGCATTTTGGTACCGAAACAACACCAATCGAAAGCAAATCATTGAAAAACAAAAGCTCGAAATTGCACAGAAGCAGAAAGCAATTGCAGAACAAGACTTGTCGATCGCCGACCAAGAGCGATCTATTTCTGATCAGAAAAGAGTTTTAGCTGAACAGGACCGAGCATTGGCAGAATCTCGCAAAGAATCTGCTGAGTCGGCTTTGTTATTGGCCAATCTCGAAGCCATTCAAATGCGCAACGAACTCGAATTTAAGCGAAAGGAAATCACACAGTTGGCGTTGTATATTAGTCAGCAGTCGGAGTTTTTGGAAAGTATCCGATCTGAGATCAAATCGGCAAACACAGACGAGTTACGAACCTTTGAACGAGATCTTGAACAGAAACTCAACATCTCCAAGCAACGCGAAAATTTCGATCTCAATGTAGAACTGATCAACGCCGATTTTTACCAACGCCTGCAACAAAAGTTTCCGCCTTTAACCGAAAACGAACGTAAACTTTGTGCGATGATTCGCCTAGGTTTGTCCTCCAAAGAAATTGCAGGTGTGCTAAATATTAGTCCTAAGAGTGTCGATATGAACCGATATCGCCTGCGCAAAAAGCTCGAACTGCCCAACGAAACTGATCTTGGCGAATGGCTTCAATTGGTATGATAAGTATCAAATTCAGATTTTCGAATCTCGCAAGATGCGTTGCTGTCTTCCTTTTTCTCGCAACCAAACTTTCTGCACAAAGTCAAATCCTGGTTCCTTATCGGATCAAGTCTCAATGGGGCTTTACCGACACTACAGGAAAGTTGCTTGTTAAACCTCAGTTCGATGCCATCCTTTTCGACAGATCGCATCCTCTGTATTATGAGGCTAAAATTCCAAAGCAGCATTATCTCACTAAAGTTGATTCAATGTTTGGTTTGGTAGGTCCCGATTTGTTCATCCCAAATCAATACAGATTTATCCAAGGCCTTTCATCAGAAATCTATGTAGCCCAACCCTTTTCGAATTTCCAAACGCATTTCTATTCCAAAAAGGGCGTTCGAATTTTAAATGATGCTCAGCGCATCGAACGATTAGAATTCTCTTATTTTCGAAAGAAAGGAAAGCTCGCTCGCTCGCCAATCCATCTATTGAAAATCGTTCAGCCTGGAAGATTGCTTTCTTTGTATGCGTATTATCCGAACGAATTACAGAAATCACATTTCATCATTGAAGATTGCGCTTCAATCCTTAAAACAAACCAATTTGAAGTTGATCGTGTAGCTTTCAAAGTGCAAAAAGATCGTCAATCTGATTTCGAAATAATCACATTTGCATACGAATCTAAAACTGATCGTTTCGAGGTTTCGCCGGTTCCAATACCCACTTCCGACCCTTTTGGATTGAGCGGTTCTGGTTCTGGTTCCGGCTCTGGCACAGGCAATGCTGGAGATCCTGATGACTATCCCGATAGACAACCCGAACAGCAGAATCCCAACAAAATGGCTCAGTTTGTTTTCGATACAGCAACCTCCATTCTGCATTTAGAGTTGCTGCCTATGCGCTCTAGAACCAGAACTGCTGATTCGAATTTTCGAACCTCAATCGCGCTTCCGCAAGGCGCATCTAACGTGCAAGTTGTGCCCTACTCAGGAACTTCGAACAAGCAAATTATTGGCGATTCAGTGCTGTTTTACAGGAATTTCGTACACTATAAAATTGACCAAAAAACCTGCGTGCTTGCTTTCGACCGACAGCCGCCCATCTGTTACGACTCTGTTTCGGTGGTGTATCCCGACAACAATATCAACCACCATTTCTTGATCGGCGTTCGACAGTCAAACAATTCGCTAAAATTCGGCATGGTGAACGATTCTAACGAAGTAATCATTCCTCCAGTTTACGATCTACTATCCGGCTTGCCCGAAAATAAGTACCAAAATATCGATTACCGAAATTACATTTTTGTTGTTGGTCAGAACAATCTCAAAGGCTTGCTCACGCTTAAAAACCGTCAAATTTTGGCGTGTCGTTACAGCGAAATTCTACCAACAGCCAAAAGCAAAGACGATGTCCAGCTTTTCGAGCTCCGAAACAACGATTTGTCTGGCGCATTTTACCAATACAAACCCCGCAACGCAAAGCCTCCCGTGTCGACTGCCTTGATCGAGCCATTCACCGAGCATCGCATCAAAGCAATACGTTTTCTCGATGTTGACGAAAATGCTTCCGAGTACCGAAAGGTTTTTCCGCTATTGCAAATTTCCAGCAACGACGGTCGATTGATCGGTTTTTACCATCCCAAAGGCTTGGAATTCTGGAACGATTAGTCGTGTTTTTTTTAAATTAATTGGGCGAATGCCGCTCAATTAATCGTTTTCTATCGTCATCCCGAAAGCGGCACCGGGCTATCCGCCTATCGGCTCCTATCCCTTTCGCGGCAGCATTGTAAAAAGCGGCATTTCGTTTCCAAACCTTCTTACAATTATGGAAATCATTTTTCGGCTTACCTTTCGGGCATGAGAAACCTGTGTACTTTACTGCTTGTGTGTTTCGGCACTTTTCTACACGCGCAAAAAGGCGTTGTTCCTTATCGAATCGGTTCATTGTGGGGTTTCGCCGATACTTTAGGCAAGATCATCCAAGCACCAAAGTACGATCGGATTTATTTTCCTACTGAAGCTTCTGCCATGAACATTCACAACCTCCCGCAAGATTGTTATGTAGTAGAAAAAGGCGGATTGCGTGGTTTGTTTAACACGTCGGAAATGATCGCGCCTGCATTTGATCGTTTCTACTTCGATGACTTTCAATGCATCGGTATCAAGAAAAACGACCAGCGTGAATACTTCCAAACCAATGGGAAGCCACTGTTTAATACCAAAGTGGAAATAGTGAAAGATCTAGGTGCGCATTATTTGGAGGCTGGTTTTTTTCTGTACTTCATCATTTCGAACCCCGACAAAACACGATCACTTGTTGCATTTTCACCCAAGAAGCCAGGTAAACCTATCGTTCTAGCAAAGCAGATCGAATCGGTTAAAGTGGTCGACAATAGCAATCTTCAAGCATCCTTTCTCGTAGAATTTTCCGGCAAGCCTTACGAAGAAAAGCTCACCTTCGATGTTGATGCCTCTATAGGTTCCATTATTCCATCAAATCCCAAAAGACCCAAGCAATCTAATTCTTATGGATATGATTCTGAAGGAGTCATGTTGCGGCAAGTAGGAGAATATGATGATGTTGCAGTTCCTCCGATGGATATGGAGGCATATCCCAATGAAAGACCAGCGAAAGAAATTGTTTACTGCTCCTACACTTATAAAAACGACACCTTACAGTTTCATGAAACACTCATGAACAAGCGAACTGGTGGGAAAGGTCAAAATAAGATAACGGCTATCCAACTTCCCGCGGGTTCTACCCAAGTGAAAGTGAATCATTATCTAGCCACCAACTATCAATACGCCGGAGATACCTTAAGGCAATTCAGAAACTATGTTCAGTTTAAGCACAACAACAAAACGGGTATTCTTTGCTTCAATCAGTTGCCTCCTATGATGTTCGATAGCTTGGAGAAATTTATAAACGACCGACAAAACACAGGCTTTTTTCTCGTCGGCAATAGAAACCAAGAAGGCGAAATGCGATATGGAATCGTAAGCGATTCGGGTAAGTTCACAGTACCAATGGAATACGAACGCTTAACCTACAACCGTAAATTATTGCAAGGTGCAGGCAATGTTAATAGTCATTCTTCACTTTGGCTCGAAGTACGCAAAGCGGGCAAGGCAGGCATCATCTTCGCCAACAATTCGGTAGTGCTGCCAATTCAATACGATGCAGTTCTTGAGCCTGTAAAGCTAAATTATCAATACCGAACTTCTATTTTCAAGACCGGCGATCTTTACGGTTGGATGTACTTCAATACTTATAAAAACAACTTAGTGCCAGCATATTCGGTTGAGCCTTTCACCCCTTATTTGCCATATGGCTTATTCACCATGCCAGAGCCGCCGACTTCAAGCCTTCCACATTTTTTGTTGATGCGACTCACCGATTCAAATGGAAACGTTATTGGTTACACTGACCGCAACAAAAGGCAGTATTGGAAGGATTGATGCATTTTTAACTTTAGAATATAGCGTTTCCTAATGCAATTCCCTCTCATGTGGAGAGGGCAAATGATGATTGTTTAAACTTTAAACATTCCTGCATGCTAAATTCTACCCAGATGCAGTTCCCTCTCCTGTGGAGAGGGTTAGGGAGAGGTTAACCAGAGTGGCTAGTGAGAGGTAAACTGCGGATGGATTTAATCACAATGCCCCAACTCTCACAATCTTAAAATTCTTTTTATACGCATTCCCCCAAATAAATTTGAACATATTCAGAAGGGCTATCTAGCAGAAAAACTATATATCAAGAATTCTTAAGCGATATTTAAAACAATTACACAAACCAAAACATGAATGGTTTCGTTCATTCACAGCCCTTGAGATTTATTCCAATTTTCAAATTCATACCTTAACCATCAATTAGATGGAATATCATCAACGAGCATTCTTTTAAATCTTCACAAAAACATCAAAGTCAAATCTTTTCATCATGCACAAACGCATTCTTGCATTTTCATTCGCCCTCCGGGGAATAAAGCACGGGTGGAAACGTGAAGTGCATCTTCGCATTCATGCATTGATGGCGGCTGTGGCTATCTTGTTAGGCATCTTTCTTCAAATTAACCTTTGGGAATGGTGCGTGGTTTTGCTCAACATCGGAATTGTAATTAGCGCCGAACTTATGAATGCTGCGATCGAGCGATTGGCCGACAGAATCACGAAAGAACATGACCCATTCATCGGACAAGCAAAAGATTTAGCTGCTGGTGCAGTACTAATTGTATCGATGGTTGCGTTAGTGCTGGGCATGATCATTTTCGTGCCCAAACTATGGCTGGTTTTTTCCTGAAACGTTTACATGTTTATTTCAAATCGAACAACCGTCTCGGCGTTGCACTAAGTTTTTCAGCTTCCATTCTGTTGAGCTTGGTTTTGCTAGCAGGTAGAATTTGGCATACAGGCGAAATCACCTATTTGTTTTTGGTGTGGAACCTGTTTCTCGCCATCATCCCTTTAGGGTTATCTACACTCTTGGTTTTGTACCGCCTGCACAACAAAAACAGAATCCGATCACTAGCCTTGGCTGGAACTTGGTTGCTGTTTTTCCCGAATGCCCCATACATTTTAACCGACCTATTTCATTTGTATCCAAGAGTGGGCATTCCTCAATGGTATGATTTAATCTTGATTTTATCGTTTGCTTGGAACGGACTCATGCTCGGTTGTGCATCGTTGTTCGACATGCATGAATTGGTAAAATCGCGTTTGGGATGGCTCCGTGGTTGGTTGTTTACAGGCTTCACACTGGCCTTGGGAAGCTTTGGAATTTATTTAGGCCGTTTCGAGCGATGGAATAGTTGGGACATTCTACAACATCCATTTCGTCTCTTTAGCGATATCGCCAACTTTATCATTCATCCCTCCGACTATCCCAATGTGTGGGGAATGACAATCTGTTACACTTTGTTGATGTGGGTTTTGTATGCCACCATTTATCAGCTTACCAAAGTGCAATCCAGAAGAATCAGCGCTGAATCGGTAGCACAAAATCGAGGCAAATAAAGGTCTTATCCCCTTCTCCAACAATCTTTCACGTGGTCGTTAACCATACCTGCTGCTTGCATGTAAGCATAGCAAATGGTCGTGCCAACAAACGTAAAACCGCGATTTTTCAAGGCCTTACTCATAGCATCGCTTTCTGTGGATGAAGCGGGAATGTCGCTCATCGATTGAGGCTTTTTGTCGAGAACAGCATGACCAGTAAACTGCCAGATGTACGCATCGAAACTGCCGAATTCAGCTTGGATCTTTAGAAAGGCAATGGCATTTTTCACGGTGCCAGCAATTTTCAAGCGGTTTCGGATAATCCCTTCATTGTGCATGAGTTGTTCCATTTGCTCCTTGCTGAATTTTGCAACAGCCACTGGATCGAAATCTGCGAATGCTTTTCTAAAGCCATCCCGGCGGTTAAGGATGGTTTGCCAGCTTAAGCCTGCTTGGAAACTATCGAGCACAATGAATTCAAAATGCTTTCGATCGTCGTGCACCGGAAAGCCCCATTCTGTGTCATGGTAATGGCGCAAGTTCTCCGTTTTTGTGCACCAAGCACACCTTTCTTTTTCTGTTTCCATTGGTTCTAAAGCCTTCGACGGCAAGCAAGTGTTTCTACCTATCTTTGCCGTACGCTATGTTACGAAATTATCTCCTTGCTGTAGGCTGTTTCTGGTTTGCCACCGTTTTTGCACAAAAAGAAGAAGTGCTCAATTTGCCAGCATTTTATCCTTTCCCTGCCAAGGAAATCCCTGCGCCCAAAGACCTTTCGGCCAGTGTGAAAGTAGAAGCCGACCAAGATTCCATTTACTTCACGGTTTCGGTTACAGATGATCGATTGTTCGTTGGCAAAGATCCTTTACAAACCGACCGTGTGGAAATTTGGTTTGCCATGAACGAGGTGAACTACAGCGATTATATTCTTGCTGGTAGTGGCAAAAGTGCTAGAATATTCAGGAATTCCAACGAAGCTGGCGATAACGCCAATCTCACCAATTTCCTTAAAAATGGCGATTATCCGGTAGATGGAAAAGTGCAGTATGATGGAAAAACGCTCAAGTCGACCGTGCCCGATCGAAAGAATCTACGAGAAGATCGCGTGTTTTTTGGGATGAGTCACTTTGCCTTTACTCCCAATTCCCCGGCAGGGAAGCATCTCGACAGAGATAAATACAATGCCTTGGAAGGGCAACTCGGTGGCATTCCTGATGACCTTTCTTCAGCAATTCGCTGCCAAACAACTGTAAATGCTGCTGGATATGAATTGCGCATTTCGATGCACAACAGTTGCTTGGCTTTTGCGGAACAACTCACTAAGAATTTTAAGTTCTGTGTAGACGTTTATGATCGTGACGAGGAAGGCAAGACAGAGAAAATGCTTTCCTCAACACCTAACAGATTTTACGCCCGACCATTTTATTTCAATAAGGCTTCATTGAAAAACCCTTTGAACATTAAGATTGCTGGCGTAAACAATGAAATCATCGAAAAAACGGGAATCAATTTGCACCTGTTTTACAGCGGAGGAAAATGGAATGGGATGGGATTCGGAAATGGCGCAATCATTTATGCAGAAGGCGTGGTTTCTGAAAGTAATTTGATCGAAAGCACCTATTATCCGTTGCAGGTAATTGAATTGAAATATCCAGATTTGAAAGGCAAACCAGTGTTTTGCATGGCCATTAACTACAAGGATTTGTCTCCTTTCCGTCAGCAAGATTTGTATTTTCTATACAACAACGAGGTGGTGATTTCGCGCGGTTACAGTTATCTAACGGACAAGAAATCTGATTTCGTGAACCGTCCAGTAGAGCTTCCCAATGGCGAAATTGCGTTTGTTTTGTACGATTTCGAACCTGCCGATCCGCAAGGTTGGGGTGAATATGGCAAGATGGCCGATGAATTTGTATACATCCAACAAGTGGGCGCTAAGCCCAAAACGATTTTTTCTGGTGGACAAAGGCTTGAAATGGTGCACACTGCTACATTTGGCGAAAAAGATCAGCTATCCGCGGAGCGCGTAAAAGACGTGGAATATTCTTGGTTAGAACCGGGCAAAAGATTCTTGGTGACGGTGAAAGGCTTGGACAAATCGGCTGATAAACGCTTGGTTTTCCAATACACCGACGCAGGTGAATTCAGGTTGGAGAAATAACTCATTCTTTTTCTCCCGTAAGCTTTGGCAGTTGGCTCATTTCTGAGTTTATTTGCCGTATTGTTTAACCATCCTTTAAGATGAAAAAAATCCTCATAACCGGGCTTGTTCTATTGGGCATGCTCATTCAACTTCCACTTCGTGCAGATGAAGGGATGTGGCTTCCATTGCTGGTGAAGCGCCTCAATTACGACCAAATGAAAAAAATGGGTTGTAAGCTCACTGCTGAAGAAATATACAGCATCAACAATTCATCCCTAAAAGATGCGGTGGTAATGCTTAGCGGCGGTTCATGCTCTGCTGAAGCTATTTCGCAAGAAGGTTTGTTGCTTACCAATCACCACTGTGGTTACGAAGCAATTCAAACCAATTCATCAGTTGAACACGACTACCTCACCGATGGTTTTTATGCAAAATCAAAAAGTGATGAGCTTCCAACAGGTGGAATTACTGCTTCATTTTTGGTAAGAATCGAAGATGTTTCTGCACGTATTCTCAACGAACTTAATCCAAACATGAGTGAAACTGAACGTACAGCAAAAGTGCGTCAGATGTTCAAAACCATCGAAGGAGAAGCTACCAATGGAAACGGATACAACGCTTCAGTAAAGACGTTTTTTAACGGGAACGAATACTATCTGTTTGTTTACGAAACTTTTACTGATGTTCGTTTGGTTGGTGCGCCACCAGAATCGGTTGGGAAATACGGTGGAGATACCGACAACTGGATGTGGCCTCGTCATACCGGCGACTTTTCGTTGCTTCGCGTATACTCCAACAAAGAAAACAAGCCAGCGGCGCCTTCTCCTGAAAACGTTCCATACAAACCCAAACACTTTCTTCCAATTTCATTGGATGGTGTGAAGGAAGGCGATTTCACGATGGTGATGGGTTATCCAGGTTCAACCGATCGTTATTTAACTTCTTATGGGGTTCAAATGGCACTAGACATTAGCAATCCTGCAGTGGTAAAAATCCGCGACAAGAAGCTAAAGCTGATGAAAGAAGACATGGATGCAAGCACCGATATTCGTATCAAGTATGCTGCAACCTATGCTCAAACAGCGAACTATTGGAAGTATTTCATCGGTCAATCGCAGCAGTTGAAAAACAACAATGTGGTACAGAAGAAAACAGATCTAGAAAGCAGATTTAAAGTTTGGGCTGGCGAAAATCCTGAGCGCCAAGCGAAATATGGAAATGCGCTTTCTGAAATTGAAAAGGCATACAATGAATTGAGAAAGGTAACCCTAAACCGTACCTATTTAAATGAAGCGATTCTTCAAGGTGCCTCTGTTGGATCTATTGCTTTCCAAATGAGCCAAATGAAGGAAATGCTTGCAGATTCCTCTAACCCAGCAGAAATTGCTGGTGCGATTGCAGAAATCAGAGCGGAAGTGGCCACGATGTACAAAGATTACAACCAGCCAACCGATATGAAGTTGATGGAAGCGATGATCGCTATGTATGCTGCAGATATCCCTCGCGATCAACAAGCGCCAATCTTCGATACCATCAGAACGAAGTGGAACAACAACTACAAAGCTTATGTTGCTGATATGTACAGCCGTTCGGTATTTTCGTCCGTAGAAGCATTCAATAAATTCCTCGACAATCCATCGGCTAGTGTATTGGAAAACGATCCTGCAGTTGTTTTCAGCGGAAGTGTATTGGACAACTACATGGCGAATTTCCGACCACAAATTGGTGAAATCCAAAGTCGAATTGAACGTGGAAATCGTGCATTTGTAGCTGGTCTTCGTGAAATGATGCCAGACAAGAAATTCTATCCGAATGCGAACTCTACGATGCGCTTAACATACGGGCAAATCAAAGAGTACGATCCAAGAGATGCTGTTGAGTACGAAGAATACACTACTTTAAAAGGTGTAATCGAGAAAGAAGATCCTACCAATCCTGAATTCGTAGTGCCGGGCAAATTGAAGCAATTGTACAACTCTAAAGATTTCGGTATTTATGGAGTTGATGGAGAATTGGTTACTTGTTTCATTTCAACCAACGACATCACTGGAGGAAACTCTGGAAGTATGGTTGTAAACGGAAAAGGACACTTGATAGGCTGTGCTTTCGACGGTAACTGGGAAGCCATGAGTGGAGACATTTTCTTCGAAGATCAAGTTCAACGCACCATTTCTGTTGATATCCGTTATGTGCTTTTCTTGATCGACAAATTGGGTGGCGCTGGTCACATCGTTGACGAGATGAAACTTCTCCGCAAAGGAAAAGAAGTGAAACGTAGCTAATCAATTAGCGAACCTTATAAGAACACGGGCTGGAACATTGATTTCAGCCCGTTTTTTATTTATAATATTTGCTTCAAGAAACAGTTATACAAAAAACCTAGAGTCATGCGAATCTACATTCTAGCAACGCTGCTTTTGAGTCATCTGCTGCTTCAAGCACAAAACAATCCTGGCCGAGTTTCTTTAGGGCTGAGATCCACCATCAGCATGTTCAACCATGGCGAAAATACAGTTGGTCGAGGTATTGGTGGCCAATTTAGAGTTCAACTTTTAGAGCGACTCAATACTGAATGGTTTGCAGATTACCTTCCCGGCACCTTATCAGCAAATGCGAACCGCAGAGATTACCACATCGGTTGGTCGGTGATGTACTATCTGAAAGACCACGACCACTTTAAAAAATCATTCCTGCCTTACGTGTTGGCGGGACATTGTTTCGATTACACAAGAATCAACGTGCGAAATGATGTAAACTTGAATGTGGCATATCAAGATCCCAACTTTCGATGGACATCTGCTATTCAAGCAGGATTGGGCACCCATTACAATATCACTCAGCGTTTCGACATATCGCTTTCTGCGCAATATATGATGCACTTCGGGAAGCATTTACACTTGGAAGAATCTGGTAACGAAATTACCATTTACCGCGAAGACCATGGTGGAATTGAAGGCCATTTGTTGGCGACCTTAAGCATGAACTACAAATTCGGAAGCAGATGAAAAAGTTCATTTTGGTAATTGCCCTTGTTGGCGTGGCAATTTCGGCAACGGCCCAAGACAAAATCAAGAAAGCCAAAGGCATTAGAATGATGGGAACCTTCTCTCCCGGAATCCTTACTGCCGTTGGAGAGCCGGTTTATTATTTAACAGGGCACTGGAATTATTATTTCAACGAACATATTTCTTTAGTTGGCGAGGGAAGCTACTTTATGAGCAGCTTAAAAACTCCGAGCACTATCACTGCAAATCACAAATTGCTAGGAGGCTTCAATTACCATTTCAATACAGAGAAACGTTTCGATCCATTTATTGGGATGCAAATGGGTGTTGGCTTAGTTGGTGGACAAAGTTTGCAGTTAATCAATGTGAAACGACTGAATGAAGTGGTGCCTTTGATGAGTCCTACCATTGGAATGAACTATTATGTGGGTTCCATCTTTCACTTTTTCGGCCATGTGAGATTTAACTCAGGTACTTCACTCGAAGCTTTTAATGAGAACCGCAACATGGATGAATGGCAATTGTTGGTTGGGTTGGGCTTGAACTTCGGAGTAAAGAAGCAATAAGTTTAAAACAAAGAAGCCGCTCCGAAAAAATCGAAGCGGCTTCTTTAAAATTTTGGAATGGATTACTTCGCGATGCTCAAACGGCTTGTTGAAGATTTTCCACCTACATTCATTTTAACGAAGTAGATACCTGCAACAGCAGTTTCCATGTTCAAAGTTTGCTTGTAAGAACCTGGACGCATTTCTCCAAGGTTGTTTACAGCAACACGCTGACCAAGTGCATTGTAAACTTCGATGCTCACTTCAGATGGAGTAGCAACTTTGAATTCTACATTAGCAACATCTGCAGTTGGGTTAGGGAAAACCGAGAAGTTAACAGTTGAACCAACTGCTTCGAAACCTGCAGGTGAACCATCACACTGAAGGCAACGATCCCAGCAGAACTGAAGTGTAATGTCAGCATCAGGAATAACCAAAGTACGGTTTACGTTACCAGCTCCATCATCAGTACCACATCCATCAGCACCAATTGTGTTAGCAGCATCAGTTCCTTCGTTAGTGCCCCAATCGTTGTTAACAAATTTGTACTGTTGAGTTTGACCAACTGAAGCTGTAGGGTAAGCAATCGTAATTGCCCAAACGTTGGTTGCACCTTCTTGTGTCATTGCGTTAGCCGCATCAGAAGGAGTCCAATCTGGATTAGTTGCTCCGTTTGCGGTAAAATTACCTCCAATACGAACACCGTTAGCACCGAGGGTGTTTCCAGCAGCAAGATAATCAGTGATGTCAACTTTAAAAGTAACATTCACTTGAGCAAAAGATGCTGATGCCATCAAAAGGGCAGCAGCCATTGTGTAGAGTTTTCTCATTGTTTAGTTGTTTTATTTGTGGTTATTGAATTCAAAGTTACGTAGCTCAAATGGAAATTGAAAGCAAGAGAAAGTGTAAAATTAACAATCTGCTATCGAAAAGTTCAATTTAAGCGCATTTTTAACATTTGCCAGCCTGAGACGACCAGAGTTCGGAAGCCTCAGGCTGAAATATTAGTATCCTGGATTTTGTTTCAAGTTAGGATTGGCGGTTAATTCTGTTGCTGGAAGTGGAAACAAATTCAAATGCTCAGATGCAGATGCACCTAGAGCATTGTTGCCTTTCCAAGTCCAATTGTAGCTTCCTCCGGTAAATTTCCCAAAACGGATCAAGTCGGTTCTTCTGTGTGCTTCCCAGTATAATTCTCTTGAACGCTCGTTAAGAACATCATCTAAAGAAATTGAAGCTACATTTTGGCTGCTGTTTCCATAAGCGCGCTCACGAAGTGCATTGAAATAAGTTGTTGCTTCTCCTAATGATCCTCCACCACCACGAAGATGTGCTTCAATGTACATTAAGTACACATCAGCCAAACGGAACAATGGGAAATCTGTGTCGGCAAAGCTTGAATTAGAACCAAAAGTATTTGTAGAAGTCAAGTTTCTGAATTTCTTCACAACATAGCCTTCGTTCAATGTAAGTGATGACCCTGGAAGTACTGTAATATCTGGAGTTCTTCCACCAACAACAAACTGGAAACGTGAATCAGCTGTTGAGTCAGGAAATTGATTTACTAACTCTTTACAGGCTAACAATCCTTGCCAAGATGCAGTACTGCCTGTAGTATCTCTTAAACTAAAAGCAGGATAAGCTGATCCATAAGTTTTGATAAGACCTGCATTTACTCCTGTGGTAAATGTATCGGTTGGGAAGCCTGATGCATTGATTAAGAATGTGGTAGCACCATACGACAAAGTTCTAGTTCCATCGCTGGTGACTGGGAAAATAACTTCTGGAGAGTTCTGATTGTCGGCTCTGAAAATATCTGTGTAACGTGTTGAAAGACTGAACGAACCAGAATTAATTACTTTCTCGCAGTATGTAATGGCATCAGCAAAACGATTCGATCCAATGTAAACATTGGCGTTGAGGTATATTTTAGCTAACAATGTTTGTGCTGCTTCGCGACTGGCTCTGCCGTATTCCTGAGAACTTGCTGGTGATAACGTATTTTCGATAGCAAGAAGTTCGGTTTCTATATAGTCGAATAGAAATTGACGATTGGCTTGAGTTGGGAATTCAGTTCCTGGGAATTTGTTCTCATCGGTGATATCTGGAATGTTTCCGAAAATATCCATCGCATGGAACAAACTTAAAGACTTGAGGAATCTCGCCTCCGCACGATAGGTGCGAATTTTATTTTTGTCATCTTCGCTAAATCCACGGTCATCCAAAAGTTCATCTGAGGATTGTTTGATGAACTCATTGCATGAAGTGATTTGGTAAAGGAAGCGGAGATAACCTCCACGAACCCACTGATTTCCATCAGACCAAGTCCATTTTCCAAGATCAGGAATCCCGGTGTCATTCCAGCGGCATTTTGCCTCATCGGTTGGAAGCTCCTGAAGTTTCCACAACATCCGCAGGTACTGCGAAAAGCCTTCATCCACAATGGCTGTCGAAATGTCGGCATTGCCCGCTGGACCTGCTTGGCCTGTTACTGCCAAGCCAGCATAAAGCTTAGCTAAAACGTGGATGTAGTTGTTTGGATCTTTGTAGATTGTAATTGACGTTTGCTCATAAAATGGTTCTCTGTCGAGATCCTTCAAACAAGAAGAAAGCAGAAAAACAAACGTGAGTGATAAAAGGAATATTGAACGTTTCATGTTTCTTCGATTAGAGTTGAATGTTAGCACCTAAAGAGAAAATTCTCGGACGTGGATAAATGTTGTTGTCGACGCCACTGAAGATTTCAGGATCGATACCGCTGTACTTCGTGATCACGAATGCATTTTGAACAGTCATGAATACACGAAGGTTCGAAATTCGTTTACCAATACCGCCAAAATTATAACCAAGGTTGATGTTGTCCATTCTGAAGAATGTTGCTTTCTCAAGGTAATAATCCGACTGAAGTTGACGGCTTGTGAACCCAGAGTTTAACACATCGGTAGAACCATTGTTGATGTTGTTTTGTGCAGTAACGATGTTTTCCTGAACACCTGTGTTTGAATGGAAGTTGTTGTATACGTAGTTTCCAAAGCTTCCACGGGCAGCAAGACTAAGCGTCCATTTCTTGTAGGTAAATGAAGTATTTACACCCAGTAACATTTGCGGCTGAGATGTTTCGGCGCGGTAACGGTCTTGGTCGTTGATGATTCCGTCGGCATTACGGTCTACATAAGCATCAAGCAAAGTGTATTGGTTTCCATCAGGTCCAATTTGATTGGCTTCGATGGGCTTTCCTGCTGCATCATACTTCTGTTCGTAAACGAAGAAGGTGTTGATAGGGAAGCCTACAGAGTTTATTTGGATGAAGCTTCCTACGTTACCAGCAATTCCGCCTGTTTCTGTACCCAAATCGTTTGGATTAGGGAAACGGTCGAGTGCAATAATCTTGTTTCTGTTGGCTGTGATGTTGAACCCAAACTGCCATTCAAAATCCTTTTTCACAATTGGCACTGTGTTGATAATGAACTCAATCCCTTTGTTTTCGATTTCGCCAACATTGGTCAAAACGCGGGTTCCGAAGTTAATCCCTGCGGGGATATTGATTTCTGCAATCAAATCGGTGGTTTGCTTCAAGTAAGCATCAATGCTACCGCTGATACGACCATTGAAAAATCCGAAATCGAAACCTCCATTGTAGGTAGTAGTTGACTCCCAACGGAAATCAGGATCGTACACATTTGGACGAAGTGTATAGTAGAAGTTGTTTCCAAACTGGTACTGTGCTGTGTTTTCTCCTTGCACATACAATGGAAGATAGTTGAAGTTGTTTCCAACATCCTGCTGCCCAGTTACACCATATCCCAAACGAAGTTTGAAATCAGAAAGGTTCTTGAATTTCTTAAACAGCTTCTCGTCTGATATTCTCCAAGCGAAAGCTGCAGACGGGAAAAGACCCCAACGAACATCCTTCGCGAAACGAGAAGATCCGTCATTACGCAAGGTGAAAGTGAACAAGTACTTCTGGTTGAAGGTGTAGTTCAAACGACCATAAGTAGAGATCAATGTGTTTTGCGCCTTGTTGAAGGGGAAAACCGGAGCTTGTGTTCCAACGATAGTGTCTCCTTGTCCATCGAGCTGGCGAATATTTGGAGACTCAAAATACCAGTCTTGGTAAGAATAACCAGCAATTACATCAACAGTACTCTTGATTTTCTTGAATTCCTTCTTGTAATTTAAGAAAAACTCTAGGAGCTTATTTTGACGCTTTTCTTCGTACTCCCTAAATCGGCCTTTGTTTTCGATGGTGTAAACTGCCGCTGCTGAATCGGCAATTGTATTTGTACCTGAACCATTGCTGATATCGTACCCAACATTAAGGTTTGCGCGCAATTCGGGCAGAAAGTGAAATTTGTAATCAGCTTGAAAGTTACCAATGTGGCGAACAACATTAGATATGTCTTCTTGTTGCTCGATAAGACCTACAGGATTTCTCACTGAAAGTACGTTTGGAATTGGGCCAGCTTCCCATTCAAAGAATCCACCATAACGGTTATTGTCGGTTCTCACTGGTTGTGTTGGATCAAAAGCAACTGCAGCACCGATGGCTCCTTGATTAGCGAAAAAGCTATTGCTCAAGGTTGATTTTTGATTTATTTCAAGTTTTAAGTGGTCTTTAAAGAACTTAGGTGAAAGATTTAAATTCACTGTATTTCTTTGAAGGTTGTCTTTGATAAGGATACCATTCTGATTTAAGTAACCAAGCGATAACCTGTATGGTAGTTTTTTGATGCCTCCAGTAAAACTGATGACATTGTCGGAGGATGCAGCCGTACGATAAATTTCTTTTTGCCAATCGGTGTTGGCATTTCCTAGAAAACCCGCTAAAGCAGGATCAACTGTATTGATGTATTCACGCAGCTCATCAGCAGTAAAAATGTCGGCATACTTTGCAATCGTAGAAACAGAGTTTACGGTATTGAATTCTACTTTGAACTTGTCGCCTTCTTTCCCTTTTTTGGTTGTCACGATAATTACACCGTTTGATGCACGCGAACCGTAGATTGCAGTAGCTGATGCATCTTTCAACACGGTGATATTTTCGATATCATTCGGGTTGATTAAACTCAATGGGTTCGGTGAACCTGCAATGGCATCGTTAGCCACAGGTACACCATCAATTACAATAAGTGGATCGTTTGAGGCATTCAAGGAAGAACCTCCACGAATTCTGATTGTACTTCCAGAACCTGGTGATCCTCCATTTTGAGTTACTTGGACACCTGCAGCTTTACCCATGATGAGTTGTTCAGGGGTGTTTACAGACCCTTTGTTAAAGTCTTTTGAATTGATAGACGTGATTGCTCCAGTGAGGTCTTTCTTTTCGGTTGATCCGTAACCAACAACTACAAGCTCGGTAAGGTCGTTGATAGAAGGCTTCATTTTAAAATTGGCTTCTACATTTTGGCCTTTCACCACTGTAACTATTTTCTCCTGTCGTTCATAACCAAGTAATGAAACTTCGAGGGTTGTTGCGCCTTCAGTGGTCGCTTTAATGGAGTATTTCCCATCAAGATTCGTGGTGGAACCAATGGATGTACCCTTTATTCGAACAGCGACACCAATGATGGCTTCGTTTTTCTCATCGAGCACAGTCCCCGAAATTGTTTGGGCTTTGATCGCTGCTGGCAAAAGCAGTAAAATAACCAAAGCGGCACGTAGCAATTGACTCATAGGCCTGTTTTAGTGGTTGTTATTGTTTGATGATTTTGGTTGAAAAGACTTTTCCTGACTGTTGGATTCTGCAGAAATAGAGGCCGCTAGGAAGTTCGTTGTTTTCCATTTGAACGATTTCGTCTCCATTCACTTGTTTATTCCACACAGATCGGCCTGCAATATCGAAAATTTCTACGTTAGCTTTCTTCGCTCCCAAAGGAAGAATAATGGTAAGCTGATCGTTAAAAGGGTTAGGGAATACAAAGATCTCTGCATCGTCTTCAAGATTGCTGATACTGTTTGGTTCTCCACCATATGTATTAGTTGGCGGTGTAACGCGTTGATTTAGATATACATGGTATTCTCCAGCCGCTAAATTGAGCGTTGTGTTGGTGTTCGAAACATTAATACTGTCGCCTTCTAAGTAATCGTACCATTTGCCTGTTTGGGTGAAGTTTACATTAATTGTGCCTCCAACAACGTCGAAATTCCCAACAATGATGGCATCTAAATCATTGCTGTCGAAACGCAGCGACTTCATGTATGGCCCAAGCTCCATCCCAACATTCAAATCGCGGAAAACTGGATAGGTAGTTTTGAGATAATTCAGTTTTCTGTAGGTATCGAACACTCCACGACGATTTGTATTGTCGTAATAATTCCAAACTACTGGTTTTGCTGCCGTTCTGCAGTCTTCAGAAATAGAACCGTTCGGGCATCGATTGATGGAAAATTCGTACCCCAATTCCCCAAATTGCCAAATCATTTTCGGGCCAGGGAGTGGAATTAAGAAACATGCTGCTAACGACATTCTGTTGAGTGCTGTAGCTAAGTTCCTTGTAGAGTAACCGTCTACTTGATTTCCAAAATTGATATTTGAGTACATCAATCTTTCTTCATCGTGACTTTCAGCATATTGCATCAATCCATAGTTCGACCAACCACGCGCTTGTGGAGTGTTTGAATAAATGTTTTGACTGTTGCCGTTTAACCAACCCATTGCAGCTTCTGTGTATTGGCTGTGGCCTTTTGCCCACATCATCATTCCTCCGTTGGCATAAGCAAGTTCTTCATTCCACGCCCCGAAATGTTCAAGAATCATATATGGGTCATCAGCGATGGATCGATAATGGTTCACATAATCGTAAATGATATCGATGCGACTTTGGTCGAAATTGCCCCATTGCCCTACGTTACTTCCAGAATTGGTTTGCGTAAAGCCCTTGCTTAAGTCGAAACGGAAACCATCGAAACGATATTCTTGAAGCCAATGTTGACCTACTTTTTTAACGAAGTAACGCGTTGCTTGACTTTCATGGTTAAAATCATAACCAACATTAAATGGATGTCGAGCCACTGGATTAAACCAAGGGCTTTCAGGCAAAGGTTGGCCAAATTCACCAGCAGATTGGTCAAAGTACATTTGAACCATTGGATTTTGGCCGAAAGAATGATTGAAAACGACATCCAGAATTACTGCAATTCCTCTTCTATGACACGAATCGATGAGCTCTTTCAGTTTATGTTTGGTTCCATAAGCTTTATCAAGTGCCATGAAGAACGAAGGATTGTATCCCCAGCTGTCGTTTCCTTCAAATTCAGCCAACGGCATAAACTGAATGGCATTTACTCCAAGTGATGCTAGATAAGGCAAGCGATTAAGCACTTCCTGAAATGATCTTTCTGTACTAAAATCGCGAACCAACAATTCGTAAACAATCAAATCTTCTTTGAGTGGCTTGGTGTATGTGTAGCTATTGTCCCACTGATAATTCTCCTCTGTCGTATTTAAAACACCAACAATTCCTTCTGCTTTGCCTGTTGGATAAGGAAGCAGATCAGGAAAAACTTCATTTGATATAAATTGATCATTCCAAGGATCAAGTACCTTTCTAGCATATGGATCTGTTACTCTCAAACCTTCCCATCCGATATGGTACTGAAAGCGGTATTCGTTTCCAGGCGTAAGCCCAGAGATTTCGATCCAATAATGTTGTCCATCAGGTGTGCGTTTCATGCTGTATGCTGGATCGAAATTCCAATTGTTGAAATCGCCCAATACATAAATAAATTCTTTCCCTGGTGCTCGAAGTTGCAAATAGACTGTTGAATCGTTCGGGTAGAAAATTCCTTCAAAGCCATAGGTTGGCGTTGCACTTACTGTTGCTGCGGAGTGACGAGTGATAAGTACAGTGTCACGAATAATCTGAGCGCCGTTGTTAGCAACAAATTCAAGTGTGTGAATGCCATCACTAAGATCACTCGTATTGATCGAATAATTGAGAATCGTTGTACCAGCATCGCTTAAAACAGAAACGCCATCAAGGTTAAATTCCAAGATGGCATTTGAAGATGTTTGTCCAACGAAGTTTACTGTTTCTCCAGCAGGTAGTAATAAGCTTGACTGGTCGTGGGAAGTTATTGCAGCCGAGAATGAGGTGGTTGGAAGGTCAATGAAAATATCCGAACCAGAGGATGTTTTTCCTTGAAGCGTGCCATTGGCGTTTCTAAAAACCAAGCAAAGTTTGCTTATCACTGCCGCAGCAGGAACTGTAGCATTGTTGTTTGAATTTTCGCTGAACCATTCACGGATACTAGGTTGTAATGTAAGAGAATAAATGTTCGAAGTTCCAATTCGCGTCATTGCAACACGAGCGTCTACTGTTCCCCAATTTCCAACAACGTATTGCCAATTGGAATTGTTGATTGTTAGGCCCATGTGTGCGTAAACAATTTGTCCAACAGGCAAATCTACCAATCCAGCATTTCCTTGGCTGGCGTCGAAAGTGATTGTTACCGGATTGTTACCAGATGGGAAAGGAGGATTAAGGGTAACTACTGCCTGACTAATAACCGATAATGGTAATGAGATGAAAAGGCCTAGTAAAATTCTTTGGATAAATAGTGTCATAGTGCGCACGGATCAACGTTTAAAGATCCGAAGGTAAAAACTAAAGTGTTATTTCTACACTATACAGTTCAGGACAAAACCAATACCATTACATAATCGTAACAATATCAAGTATATAAAATTCAGATCAGGCTTAAAAAATGTTAATAATGAGGTGCTTAGCCGTGAAACTTTTGCCTTAAAGCTTTCATTGATAATCATTAACAAGTAGAGGGTGAAAATTAATTCTTTGTTAAAAGCTTTACAGGTCTGAAATATTTGAATCTAGATGTTAATCAATCTAAATCAATAACTCATAAATCTATATTTTACAGGTAGAAAACGAAGGAATAGTTTCAACCAGCCAGTTGATCTTCAAGTAAAAAGGAAGTGTTTTAGAAATAAAAAAGCTCTGGTGATAGTTTCATCAGAGCTTTTTTATTTCTAAAACACTATTTAAGATGCTCGGCTGATCAGAATATCCCGTTGAAATATGCAATTCCAATAGGTTAATGAGGCTCTGCAAGAATTCAATCAAACGGTCATGATTTCTTTTTCCTTTATTTCAAGATGCTTGTCAGCCTTTACGATATATGAATCTGTAAGCTGTTGAATTTTTGCTTCTGCATCTTTGGCCAAGTCCTCTGCCAAACCGTCTTTGACAAGCTTTTTGATTGCCTCGTTAGCATCACGACGAATGTTACGTACACTCACTTTACAGTTTTCTGCCTCAGATTTTGAGAGCTTTACAAGGTTTACACGACGTTCCTCTGTAAGCGGTGGAATATTAATTCGGATGATTACGCCATCGTTCATTGGTGTAAGACCAATATTTGACCCGAAAATGGCTTTTTCTATAGGCCCGAGCATTTGCTTTTCCCAAGGTTGAACAACCAGAGTTCTTGCATCAGGTGTATTGATATTTGCTACTTGTGCTAATGCAGTATTGCTTCCGTAATAATCTACAAAAATTCCATCAAGCATCTGTGCGCTTGCTTTTCCTGCACGAATTTTTCCCAATTCACTTTCAAGATGTGAAATGGCTTTTTCCATTAATGCGGTTGCTGAATCGATTTGTGGTTTTACTGCTTCGTTCATAGTTATCGGTTGAATGACTGCAAATAAAGGGGATTTTTTGGAATCTTTTTGAATTAGAAGCTCACCAAGGTTCCGATTTTTTCACCAGACAAAAGACGTTTCAAATTGCCCGACTTATTCATATCAAATACAATGATAGGAAGCTTATTGTCGTTACACAATGTGAAAGCTGTCATATCCATAACATTAAGTCCTTTCTCGTAAACTTCTGTAAATGTGATGGTATCGTACTTAACAGCATCAGGCACTTTTTCAGGATCTGCAGTATAAATACCATCTACACGAGTGCCTTTAAGGATCACATCGGCCTCTATTTCGATTGCGCGAAGTGTTGCTGCTGTATCGGTTGTGAAGTAAGGATTACCTGTTCCTGCTCCGAAAATTACAACCCGTCCTTTTTCTAGATGTCGCACTGCGCGACGTCGGATAAAGGGCTCACAGATTTGCTCCATTTTAATTGCACTCTGTAAACGTGTTTGAACACCCATGCCTTCAAGGGCCGACTGTAATGCCATACTATTAATCACAGTAGCAAGCATTCCCATGTAATCGCCTTGAACACGATCCATTCCCCCCTCAGCCGCTTGTATTCCTCTAAATATATTTCCGCCTCCAATAACCACAGCCACTTCAATTCCGGCAGCAGAAGCATCTTTTATTTCTTGGGCGTAAATGGCGAGTCTTTCAGGATCAATTCCGAAGTTTTTCTCACCCATTAACGATTCTCCACTGAGTTTGAGCAGGATTCTTTTGTATTTCATGAGGAGTTATTTTGGGATTCAGGCATGAAAAATCCCGTCCTAGAACGGGATTTAGATCAAAAAAAGTCAAAAAAAAGGAGAGTAAAAAACTCTCCTTGAAATTATTATTTAGCTACCAATAGCGATTCTCTTGAATCCAGTGGCCATCAATTCTTTGTCGTTAGAAGCAATGTACTGACGAACAGTGAATTTATTGTCTTTTATAAATTCTTGGTTAAGAAGTGTATTGTCTTTGTAAAATTTATTCAATTTACCTTGAGCAATTTTCTCCACCATTTCATCAGGCTTGCCTTCAGCACGAATTTGTTCGCGTGCGATCTCTAGTTCGCGCTCCAAAGTGCGGGTGTCAACATCGTCTTTATCTAATGCTACTGGAGACATTGCTGCTGCTTGCATTGCTACATCTTTGGCAATTGTAGCTAAGTCAGCAGATTCGCTTTTGTTGAATGCAACGATAGTCGCCAAACGATTCCCTGGGTGGTTGTAGGCAACTACAAATTCACCAAATGTTTGGTGATACTGAAGTTCCATCTTCTCCCCAATTTTTCCGATTAAGTCAGTGATACGATCGCTAATTGGAAGGCCGTCAAGCTGAGTTGCAAGAAGTGCTTCAGCATCAGCAGCGCCGCCGTTGATAGCGATATCTGTAACGGTTGAAACGAAATCGATATATTCTTGATTTTTAGCTACGAAATCTGTTTCGCAGTTTAAGGCTACCAATACACCTCTTTTATTGTCGGCAGTAACTTTAGCAAAAACAACACCTTCATTTGCTTCGCGGTCAGCACGGTTACCCGCTACTTTCTGACCTTTTTTACGAAGAAAATCGATTGCTCCCTCGAAGTCTCCATTGGCTTCAGTGAGTGCTTTCTTGCAATCCATCATACCGGCTCCGGTAACTTGGCGCAATTTGTTTACGTCAGCAGCAGTAATTGCAACAGTTGACATGGTTAAGTTCTCCTATTATTAAAGTGAAATTATTCTTTACCAGTTGTTTCTTCAGAAGCTACTTCTGTTTTTTCTTTTTTGTTGTCGTCATCTCCCTTGTCTTTCTCAGATTTTCTTTCTGAAAGACCTTCTTGAATTGCTCCAACTACAACTTCCATGATAAGTGCAATTGATTTTGCAGCATCATCATTTGCAGGAATAGGGTAATCAACCAAGTTTGGATTCGAGTTGGTATCAACAACTGCGAAAGTTGGGATGTTCAGTCTGCGTGCTTCTGCAACAGCGATATGCTCTTTAGAGATATCAACGATGAAAAGTGCAGCTGGAAGACGACTCATATCGGAGATTGATCCAAACTGTGTTTCTAGTTTTTCACGCTCACGAGAGATGGTAAGTTTTTCTTTCTTCGAAATGGTTTCGAATGTTCCATCCGTAGCCATTTTGTCGATGGTAGCCATTTTCTTTACAGCCTTGCGGATTGTAGTGAAATTGGTTAACATACCACCTGGCCAACGTTCAGTAACGAAAGGCATGTTCACTTTGCGAACTGCTTCAGCTACGATTTCTTTGGCTTGTTTTTTTGTGGCTACGAAAAGGATTTTCTTTCCAGATTTAGCAATTTGCTTCAATGCTGCAGACGCCTCATCGAGTTTCGCTACAGTTTTGTTGAGGTCGATAACGTGAATTCCGTTACGCTCCATAAAAATGTACGGAGCCATATTTGGATTCCACTTACTCTTGAGGTGACCAAAATGAACACCTGCCTCCAGAAGCTGATCGGTTGTAATTCTTGACATATCTTGTATGAAATCTGGAATGGATTAACGTTTACTGAACTGGAAGCGTTTACGCGCTTTCTTCTGACCTGGCTTCTTACGCTCAACCATACGTGGATCGCGGGTAACTAAACCTGCTGCACGAAGTGCCGATTTTTGCGCTGCATCTAATTCAACTAATGCTTTAGAAATAGCCAAACGAAGTGCTTGTGCTTGACCGGTAATTCCGCCGCCATTGATATTAGCAGTAACGTCGAATTTACCTTCTTGCTGTGTGATCTGGAATGGCTGCTGAACAGCTCCCTGAAGCATTGGAACAGAGAAGTATTCTTTGTAGTCGCGGTTGTTAACAGTAATTACGCCGCTACCTGCTTTCAGGTAAACGCGTGCTACCGAAGTTTTTCTTCTTCCGCTGGTGTTGATGATTTCCATTATCTCAGATCGTTAAGGTTGATGGATTTTGGCTGTTGTGCAGCATGCGGATGGTTAGGTCCAGCATATACAAACATATTACCGAATAGCGCACGGCCCAAACGCGTTTTTGGAAGCATACCACGAACTGCTTTTTCAATTACAGCTTCTGGTTTCTTCGCAAACAACTCGCGTGGTGTTGCGAAACGTTGACCTCCCGGGTAACCGGTGTAGTGCACGTAAACCTTATCTTCGGTTTTATTACCAGATAAGATCACCTTGTCTGCATTGATAATGATAACATTATCACCACAGTCTACGTGAGGCGTGTAAGATGGCTTGTACTTGCCACGAATTAGCATGGCAACTTTGGAACTGAGGCGACCCAGTACCATGTTCTCGGCGTCAACTAGTACCCATTCTTTGTGTACAGTTGCCTTGTTTGCCGAAACGGTTTTATAACTCAGTGTATCCACTTTATCAGACGGATTTGAAATACGATTTTTTAAACGGGCTGCAAAGATAGTAATGAATTCTTTATGTCCAAATTTTGTCAACAGCAAATTTTCAACGATTTGCTACAATCTTAGCTATATGAGGCTCAGCGTGTTGAAAAAAAAGTTTTTTAATTTCATCATAGCCTTCTGGAATGCCCGTCCATAAAGGCTCAGCCGACCATTAGATTGCAACCTCGTACGTCAGAATGGTCAAACCTTCCAAGCACATCAAAAGTTTCATCAGCGAATTTTTTTCCCAAATCTGAGGTTGAAATGAAGGCACAACTGTCCAAATTTGCCAAATCAACCACATTTATCCCTCCTGTTTTACCGTTTTCTGCGTAAGAAAAAGGGTCATCTGTTTCCCTAATCATCACTTTCATCCAAGGTGGTGTATGAAACCTTCCACTGTCGTTCATCCAAGCTTGCGAAAACAATTCCGTCATTCCGTATTCCGAATGCAATCGATTGATGTTCCAATTTTTTCGAATCGTTTCATGAAGATCTGCGCGAATCATTTCTCGTCGGCGACCTTTCATCCCACCAGTTTCTACAACCACCAGATTTTCCCAAGCATTGGGCATCTTTTCGGCCATATCGAGAAGCGCAAAGCTCACGCCGATCAACCAAACTTTTCTGTTATCCTCTTTTAATCGCGTGAGCAGCTCAATAAGTTCCTCGTAATTGTTTAGATAGAAGCCGCTTTCCTTTTGCCCGCTTTGGCGGATAAGAATATCGGTCATATATACCAGCGATGAGCCAGGGCGTTCTAAATAGGCAGGCAATAGTCCAATAATAATCCAATCGGAAGGGTCGCCGTATTCCAGCTGGAAACCATTCTTCAAGCTTTGTTCGTATATATATGTATCGGCAACGTGATGTTGAGAAGTGATTTGTCCAGTGGTTCCTGAACTTGAAAAAGTAGTGATTGGGTCGCCTTGCCAAGTTTTTATTGGGAAATTCTTGAAAAATTCCACAGGCAGGAATGGAATCTCTTTTAATGAAGTAACACTTCGCGGGGTTCGATTTAGGTTTTCACACCAGCTTCTATAAATTGGATTGTTGGAGAATTGAAAATGAAATATCTCAAGAGCCAATTCGTTAAATTGCCACTCGTTCGAAACATCGAAAATTTTCTCTGCTAGCGAACTTCTCTCCGGAGGGAAAATTGGCGGATGTTTGAGCCTATCTTTGTTCATCATGAAACGCGCTTCAAAGTTATTGGCTGGTGGCTTAATTCTCACAGGATTGTTTGCAAATTCCTGCAAGAAAGACAATCAGTTTCCCGACACGCCTTTCATCAGATATACTGCATTCGAGCAAATTAAAGATGTTTCGGGCAAAGATTCTCTAGGTATCCTGAAGTTTTATTTCACCGATGGAGATGGCGATTTAGGCCTAGCATCTGGTGATACCCTTTCACCCTTCAATCCAGGATCTGTTTACTATTACAACTTCTTCATTAGTTATTACGAAAAGCAGAATGGAAGCTGGCAAAAAATCACGTTGCCGCCTCCTTTTCCTGGTGCAGACACATTATCTAACAATTCGAGAATTCCGAATTTAACACCAACTGGTCAAAACAAAACGCTCGAAGGAGACCTTGAGATGCAATTGTTCACCAACAATCCGTTTTCGCCTTTTGATACCATCCGCTACGAGGTCACTATTTGTGATCGTGCATTAAATCGGAGCAACCAGATTACGACACCCGAGATTGTTCTCAATAAATAATTGAGCGACGAATTGCCGTGCGAATCGGCATCCCTTCCCCGGAGGGAAAATAAAACCGCCCCGACCAAACCAATTGCTTGATTCGACCGGGGCGGTTGTTGGCGATTAATAATTCCGTCTTACTTGCTTACTGCCAATCTGTAAGTAAGTGAAATGCCTTCTGATGATATGCGAACCAAGTAAACTCCTGGAGCCAAAGTAGAAGTGTTTACTGCGATGTTGTTTTGACCAGCAGCAAGCTGACCGTTGAATGCGTTCATCACTGATTTACCTGTGATATCAAGAACATCTATGCTGGTTAAAGCAGTTGCTTTTTGGTTGAACACAACCTGTGTGAATTCGTTTGCAGGATTTGGCACCAAGCTCACGTTGTTCGTGTTTGCCAATTCTTCGATACCTACTTCAATAATCGTAACTTCTGAGATTGTTGTATCAGCTCCGCAGTTGTTGTTAGCGATCAAGGTAACTGTGTAAGTTCCAAATGTGCTGTAAGCATGACTTGGAGAAGCGTCGGTTGATGTTTGACCATCACCAAAACTCCAGCTGTAAGTAGTTGCAGTTGTTGAGTTATTAGTGAAAGCAACTGTGAATGTTGCATCGTTCACTGAAGTTCCAAAAGCTGCTGATGGACCAAAGTTGATAGTGTTTGTATATGGCTCATCGAAAGCGTTGAACTCAGTCCAGCACTCAGTCCAGTTTTCGCCACCCAAAGCACCTCTAAAGGTAGTTGGAGTGAAGAAGCTATCGCTGATTTTTGGTCCAGTGAAAGATGCCCCGCTCAATACGGGTGAACCTGTTGCTGGAGCGAAATCAGGATTTAGGTAGTCAAATGGATTGTTGAACAAACCGTTGAAAGTTGTTGAAGTATCGTTGCCCTCTGAAACGAATTTTGCAACAACTGCAGCATAAGAATCAGCTTGGTTGGTGGTGATATTTCTGCCTAAGGAAGCGGCGATGTGGTTGTTTTTCACTAATAAAGTGTCGTTCAAATAAGCATTCGTAGATCCAGCCCCATCGATTAGCATTCCCGTTGGGTAACCCATAACTACTGAGTTAAACAAAGAAATAACAGAATTACGACGAATACGTAGTCCATTTTGGAATGAACCCTGATCTTCAAGAGGTCCGTTAGCATTTGGTCCGATCAACGTTACGTTTGAGAACACTGCAGAAGTGCGTGGATCATTGAAAGTTGGACCACCATCGTTATCGCTTTCGAATGAGTTTGTGGTTGGACCAGAACCTGTGTCAAAATTGAAGCTGTCGCGTTGTGCGATTGCATATTGGATGTTTCCGCTGAAACCGAAGTCAGTATCGAAGTCATCATCGATTGCACCTGTTGAAATCAAGTATTTACCGTTTACATTTCCACCGAACCACTCAAAAGAGTCGTCGTTACCTTGGAAAACCTGAACATATTCTAAAGTTGTTCCACTACCAACACCACCCATGGTGAGGGAATTGATCTCATTTCCAGATGTGATCAACACACCAGCAAACTCAATTCGTACATAACGGATAACTCCAGAATTATCATCTGTTAATGTTCCTCCATAAAGTCCATCACCGTTTGCATTGTCGATATCTCCTTCGATTGCATTTTGGTTGCCTGGTAAAGTGCCAGCTACGTTAGCTCCAGGGCAAGTAGAACAATCGGCAGCACGATTGATTACATTTCTTCCTAGAACTACGATTCCACCCCAATCTCCTGGGGCACGGTTACCAACAGCTTCATTAGAAGTGAAAACGATTGGCTGAGCCTTGGTGCCGTTTGCATTAATTTTTGAACCCATGGTAATGATCAAAGTTGATCGGGTTGCTTTAACAGCTTTAACAATTGTTCCTGGTTCAACAGTTAATGTTGCACCATTTTTCACAAATACGAAACCATCTAAAATATAGATAGTGTCGTTGCTGAATGTGTAATCTGAAGTAATGTTTCCTGTAATTGTCTTTGTTGGAGCTTGCGCAATTCCAGCAAACGGCAATACCAGCAGAAGTAGAGCGTAAAGATTTTTCATAGTTGTTTTTGTTTGCCGCAAAAGTCTTGGCTGGGCACAACCTGTCGATTAAGAGATTATTAATCTTCCTTTAAGCCTATTGTTAATTAGTGTTAAGAATATGAAGCCCAGGTAAACAAAGTTCGCCTGGGCTTCATAATTTCTTAATAAGAAATGTTTAAAATTTTAATGACAAGCCCAACGATATATTTCTTCCGAAGGTGTAATTGAATACCGTATTATCGGAATCGATGTCGTACTTCTTGTTGTCGTTCAAGTCCATGTAAAATGCTTGATCTTGTGCAAGCAGATCGCCGAGTGTGATTTTAACATCCAGTTTTTTGAATAACTTTTTGCTCACTTGAAAATCCATGATCGTTCTAGGATTTTCGTAAATATCAGGAACGGCGGCATTTCCAACAAAGGCGATTCGACGACCTACTCGGTTTACCATAAAGCTCATCCCAAAACCTTTGTCAACATCATTGTATTGCAGTCCTGTGTTGATTAAGTATGGTGATTGACCTTGTAGCGGTCGAACACCTGTACTTGCTAAGCCAAATTGTGTTAGGTCAATTTCGGAAACGATGTAAGAGAAATTTCCGATAAAGATCAGGTTACCAAAAAACTTGGTTTTGAAGGAAGAATCAAGAAATGCGAAGTTTTTTCTTAGTTCGAGTTCAACGCCATAATTAGAAGCTTCGGGCACGTTTGCAAATCCAAAGCGGCGACTCCCTGCTCCAACATCTATGTCGTTAATAAATTCGATAGCATTGGTGAAACGTTTCGAAAAAACAGATGCAGATATAACTTCACCACCACCAGGGAAGAATTCATAACGGAGGTCAAGATTTTCGATGGATGCTCTTTCTAAATTAGGATTTCCAGCAATCACATAATCGATATTGAAATCGAAGAACGCAAATGGGGCAATCTCTCTAAACTCAGGACGTGATAGTGTTCTCGATGCAGAGAAACGGAGGTTCGACTTCGATGTTAGCTCGTATGTAGCGTTGATTGATGGAAGAAAGTCGGGCTTTAGCGTTCGAACATTGATAGAGTCTCCATTAGAATCGAGAGAGTATAGCCTTTGTAAAAATTCTTCATATCGAACCCCGTAAACCAAACGAAGTTTGTTGAAGATCTTTTGATCTAACATAAAATATGCAGCATTCAAACGTGAATCGGCACTGTAACTATCGTTCGGATTTGTTGCTTCTTCCAATAGGAAGTATCGGCCGTTTTTAAAGATAAAGTTTGCAGGATCGAACACAGAATCGAGTCCTAACTGACGAATGCTTTGAGGAACTCCAGGACCAGGGCGGAAAATGTATCCAAACTGACGTGCATCGAATTGACGAACACGCTCTTGATAGTAATATCCAGTTTTGAAGGTTGAATTGAGTTTTTTGCCATTGATAAACTCAAGAGGAATCGCGAGATCAATACCTGCGCTGCGAATATCCTCGTTGAGGTTTGAAAAGAAACGACCTGCCTGCTCAAGTTGCGCCTGATTTCCCATTTGGACCCGGTATGGTCCTGTTGAATCGGCAAGTAAACGACTGTATGAAACTCTTCTAAAATCGGGAATTTCACGTTGAATGTTCGACAAGCCTCCAGTCCATTTGAGCTTAATATTCCAAGCACTAAAAACGTGCTCGCCGCCAAGTTGAGAAGTTATCAAGCGATTTTCAGTGTACCACAATGCCGTATTTTGAACTTGGATTTCACTCCCAACGAGGTTCATGCTGGTTAATCCACGGCGGCGAACAGTTTGATCTTCTCCACTTAAGGTGAGCGTATTTTTGAAGAAGATCTTTGATTTCGGACCTGGTTTCACCGCGAAATTGAACATCGCACCCGTTAAAACTTCTTGCTTGAATAGACTGTCGTTGTAATTGTAAAGAAGCGTATTGTTGTCTTGAACATCGTAAAAATTACGCTCAACACTCGAAAATCTAAAACTCTCACTTCTAGAAACTGAAGCTAACACACCTGCTTGTGCTTTAAAGATCTTGAAAGGAAATCCAGCAGACAATTGCCCATTTGTATTTAATGGTGTATTAACTCTGTTCACTTTCCAATTATTCTTAAACATACTTCCATATGCTATCTTCATTGAATCGGAAGTGAGAAGAGGTTTGAACACTTCTTGTTCTGGAAAATCAGAAGGAATTCCGCGTTCACCATTGTCGTAACCTAGCCAATCTGTTTTACTGCCATCGTAATCAAGTCGATCTTTAAAGGTTGTAATACTGTTGTATCCGGCAGAAGTTGATATTGAAACAAAACCTTCGTCAGGAATTTCTTTGGTATTGATTTGAATAACACCACCAGCAAATTCAGCTGGAAGATCCGGAGACGCTGTTTTGTAGATCACCAGATTATCTAACATGTTCGAAGGAAAAAGATCGAAAGAAAAAGCGCGACGATCAGACTCTGTACTTGGCAATGGCGCTCCATTTATGTAAGCAAGATTGTATCGATCGTTTAGCCCGCGGATAACAGCGAACTTATTGTCTTGGATACTAGCACCTGAAATTCGCTTCATTACGTCTGAAGCAGCATTGTCGGGAGTTTTTCGGATGATGTCTGCTGAAATTCCATCAGAAACTACTGCTGCATTTTTTTGTTCAAGCAATTGAACATTCGCATTTTCACGGTTATAAGATGCTTGAACTTCGAATTCTTTTAAATCATTGGTGTTTTCCTCAAGCGAAAAATTAACTGTGGCAACCTCCCCGGCTTTTACCTCAACCCCTCCTACCGTTTTGGTTTTATAGGAAACGTATCTTGCCACAACGGAATAAGACCCTGGTTTAAGATTGCTTAAGAGATACTTCCCGTCGAGATCGGTGCTAGCTCCAACCGTTGTTCCTTCTAAATAAACTGCAACGCCGATTAAAGTTTCTCCCGATTTTGCATCTGTTACCTTTCCAGAGATTTTACCGTTTTGTGCATTGAGGCTTACAACAATCAGAGATAACATAATTGTTAAAGCTCCGAATTTCCAAAATGAGTTCATTGTGCAGATTTTACGTCGCGAAACTACCTCTGGCACAATAGGCAATCGTTAAGCATATGTTAACATAGTTATTATTCATAGTTAAGCAAGTGTTAAGAATTGAAAAATGAGTTAGCTGATTTTCATTTGTTAACCAAGAGTTAAATGGATGTGTTTTGCCCCTATTTTTGGGGAAACAGTTAATAAATCAGGATGAAGAAGTTTGCACAATATAAACATATAGTTATCGGAATGTTGCTCGCTTGTTCCACGGTTCTTGTTGCACAAACTAACGTACCAAACGGCATCAATTACCAAGCAATTGCAAGAAATCAGAATGGAAGTGTGTATGTGAATCAAAATGTGAATGTTCGCATTTCAATTTTATCTGGGAGCGCCCAAGGAATTTTGCTTTACAGCGAGAGCCACACTGCTCAAACCAATGTGTATGGGTTGTTTAATTTGGCTATTGGGCGAGGAACAGCGATTACTGGAAACTTTGATAACATCCCTTGGTCGAGCGCAAATCAATTTGTAAAAGTTGAAGTTGATATCGCAGGCGGAAGCAACTACACTGACATTGGAACCAATGAATTACTTAGCGTTCCTTATGCTTTCTATGCTCAAACTGCAGGAAATGGCGGTGGAGGTTCAGGAGAACAAGGGCCTCCAGGTCCGCAGGGCAATGTAGGGCCACAGGGGGAAATCGGTCCACAAGGCATCCAAGGAGAAACTGGTCCTGCTGGCCCACAAGGCCCACAAGGCGAAACTGGCCCTGCAGGCATCAGCGGATCGGGAATTCCAATGGTCGAATCTGGTGTTGTCTCTTGGGGAGCTCAAGCAATTACAGATCCATCATCCGTTTCATTGGGTGGAGCGGGAACGGCTAGTGCGGCTTCACTTTGGATCGAAAACAATACAAATCAATGTGCTGTTTGCACACAACCATACGCTCAATCGTTGCCCGTATTTTCTGGGCAAGCTGAGTTGCTCGATATTCCACTACAAAGTATTACTGTTTCTAGTGAAGGCGTTGGCAACCGAGGTGTTTTGGTGATGGCTAATGTAACAATCAAATCAACAAACAATGCGAGTAGCCTAGGCAACAGCAACCGCTTCAGTATTTGGGTGCAACGCTCTACAGATGCAACATTTCAATCCAACGTTACCAATGTTTATCGGGTTGAAGATGGTTTGTCGGGAGGTGTGAATAACCTAGTTGACCCCGTTACACTAGGTTCGGGTATCGCTTGTACATCAATCATTTATCCAGACTTAAACTTACCAGCAGGCACCTACCATTATCGTTTGGTGTACCAAAGTATTCTAGGATCCAACAATGGCCAGACGGTATTTGCACAAGACCGCAATTTGATACTTATGGAAATCAGGCAGTAATTCATTTGTTCCTAAGTTCTCCTCATCCAGGCAAGTCTAAATTTTTCAAGCAAGTTTTGAACAAGAAGCCCTTATAAGTGTTAATTTTGCGGATTATTTAGAACCGTTATAAACAAAATGGTTCTGTCCAAAATAGACTTAACATGCTGAGCATCAAAAATCTTCACGCCAGAGTTGCCGAAAAAGAAATCCTAAAAGGATTCAATCTTGAGGTTAAGCCTGGCGAAGTACATGCGATAATGGGGCCGAATGGTTCTGGAAAATCTACCCTTGCATCTGTTTTAGCAGGGAGAGAAGATTACGAAGTTACCTCTGGTGAGATATTATTCGAAGGCAAAGATCTTCTCGAAATGGCACCTGAAGACCGAGCTCGTGAAGGAATTTTTCTTGCTTTCCAATACCCAGTGGAAATTCCAGGTGTTAGTATCACCAATTTCCTTAAAACAGCGATGAGTGAGCAGAGAATTTACCGCGGGCTTCCACCAATGGAGCCGAAGGAATTTCTGCAAATGATGAAAGAGAAAAAAGCACTTGTAGAAATAGACACCAATCTTACGAATCGTTCAGTTAATGAAGGTTTTTCAGGTGGTGAAAAGAAGCGTAACGAAATCTTCCAAATGGCAATGCTCGATCCGAAATTGGCCATTTTAGATGAAACAGATTCTGGGCTTGACATCGATGCGCTTCGCATAGTTGCCACTGGTGTAACTCGCTTGAAGCGTCCCGACAATGCCTGTATCGTAATTACCCATTATCAGCGTTTGCTCGATTATATCGTTCCGGATTTTGTACACGTGCTTTTCGAAGGAAGAATCGTGAAATCAGGTACCAAGGAATTGGCGCTCGAACTTGAAGAAAAAGGTTACGATTGGATTCGTAAAGAAGTAGCAGCACACTGATTCAGCAAACGAAAATATGTCAGAAACACTTACAGGCATCGACCTCAAAGAAAAGCTTCTTGCAGATTACAGTTTGCAGAAATCAGCATTGCTTCTAGACAATCCTATGATTGCAGGATTTCGAGAAAATGCTGCCAATGCTTTTCGTAAACAAGGCTTTCCAAGTAAAAAGCACGAAGAATACAGATATATAGCGACAGAAAAGTTTCTTCGCAAGGATTTTAATCATCCACTTTCGCCTCCTGCACATTCGATTGTCCAAATTCCTGCATCTAACTTAATTGATCAAGATGCTTATAGCTTGGTGCTGGTGAACGGTTATTTCGATAGTGAACTATCAAACCTGCCTTCTAACATCAAAGGCTTCACAGCATGTTCATTGGCGGATGCAATTCGGAATAAAAATGTTACCGCACTCACTCATATCGGAACAATTTCGAATTCTGAAAATGATCCCTTCTTAGCGCTGAATTCAGCCATGTTTGCTGATGGTATTTTCATTCACCTTGAAAAGAATGTTCACCTCGATAAAGCCATCCAAATCATTCAGTTAACAGCTGCTGACGAGCCAATTTTTGTGCTCCCGCGTGTATTAATTGTCGCAGAAGATGGAGCAAACGTTACGTTGATTGGCATTACTCCGGAATCACCAGAAAAGTTCGACGTTTTTGTAAATACAGTAACTGAGGTTCACTGCGGAAAGAATGCTTTTGTGCGTTTAGCGCAGATTTACGACAATACTCAGTTATCGGCTGTTCATCACACTGAAGCTCACGTGCATACACACGGAAACTTTAGTCATTACGCAATGCATCTTAATGGTAAGCTGATTCGCAACAACCTCATCATTGCACTGGCAGATGCTCATTGCGAGGCGCATTTATACGGCTATTATCATCCTACCAACGACCAGGTTTTTGATAGCCATACTTTGGTAGATCACCGAATGCCAAATTGCGAAAGCAACGAAATGTACAAAGGTGTAGTGGATGGAAACGGAACTGCCATTTTTAATGGGAAGGTATTCGTCCGCCAGGACGCACAAAAAACAAATGCCTACCAAAGCAACAAAAACATCTTGTTGAGCGAGGATGCAACAGTAAATACAAAACCACAGTTGGAGATTTATGCCGATGATGTGAAGTGTTCGCATGGCTCTTCAACAGGCGTATTAGATTCTGAACAGATGTTTTATTTAAGATCACGCGGAATTTCCACGCCAAAAGCAAGAGCACTTTTATTGAATGCCTACGCAGGCGAGATTCTGGAGAAACTTCCATCTGAAAAATTGCGCAATGCATTGGCTGAACTGCTCCAAGAAAGATACAGTGCCTGAGATTAGAAAGTATGCTTACTACAATGTCCGAAAAATTTGACGTATTGAAAGTCCGAGAGGATTTTCCTATTCTTCACCAAGAAGTGAATGGACACCCGTTGGTATATTTCGACAATGGAGCAACATCTCAGAAACCACGCCAGGTAATTGAAGCTATAACCGCCTATTATTCAGGTTATAATGCCAATATTCATCGTGGTGTTCATACGTTAAGTCAGCGGGCAACTTCTGCTTATGAAGAAGCACGTGAGGAAGTAAAGACGTTTCTTAATGCTCGTAGTGCCGAGGAAATTGTTTTCACCAAAGGCACTACAGAAGGCATCAATCTTATCGCCCAAACCTGGGGAAGAAATTATCTCAAGGCTGGAGATGAAATCGTAGTAACAGCCATGGAGCATCACGCCAATATTGTTCCTTGGCAGATGATCTGTGAAGAAACTGGTGCAGTGTTGAAAGTGATTCCAATGGATCAGAAAGGCGAATTAATCCTCGAAGAGGCCCAAAAGCTAATTGGTCCTCGCACCAGAATGGTTGCTGCAATCCACGTTTCAAATGCGCTTGGAACTATAAATCCAGTGGAAGAGCTCATTGCTATGGCACAAAAAGTTGGCGCCATGACCTTGATCGATGGCGCGCAAGCTGTGCCACATTTTAAAGTGGATGTGAAGAAGCTAGACTGCGACTTCTACGTTTTTTCTGCACACAAATTACTTGGCCCTACAGGGATGGGCGTGTTATATGGAAAACTTTCAAACCTCGAGCAAATTCCTCCCTATCAAGGTGGTGGAGACATGATTCGTTCGGTAAGTTTTGCAAAAACAACTTACAACGATCCTCCATTAAAGTTTGAAGCAGGCACCCCAAATATTGAAGGAGCGATTAGCATGGCAGAAGGAATCCGTTATTGGAACTCCCTCGATCATGCACAAGTTGCCGTTCATGAGCAAGACTTGCTGAAATATGCAACTGAAAGACTTATATCAACTGGAGATTTTCGGATTATCGGAGAAGCCCAAAACAAAGTTTCGGTTGTGTCTTTCTTGCTTAATGGTGCACATCCATATGATGTTGGATTTATTCTCGATAAACATGGTGTTGCTGTTCGAACAGGGCATCATTGCGCAGAACCAATCATGCAATTTTTTGATATTCCTGGAACTATCAGAGCATCCTTTTCTTTTTACAACACCCATGCAGAAATCGATAAAATGATGGACGCGCTTGCGGTGGCAAAACGCATGTTAGCATGAGCATAGCAGCCAAAGAAGCCGAAATTATTGAAGAGTTCGAAATGCTCGACAATTGGCAAGATCGCTTCCAAATTGTAATCGACACAGGCGAATCGCTTCCACCGATGCCAGAGGAGCGGAAAGTGGAACAAAATATCATTCATGGATGCCAGAATCGCGTGTATTTATCTTCTGACCTAATAGGAGACGGGCTGCATTTTTATGGACATTCGGAAGCTCAAATTCCACGTGGGCTTCTCACTTTACTCATTCGATTGGTAGAAGGAGAAAAGCCGGAAGACATTGTGCAAGCAAGTTTAGATGTTTTCGAAAAGGCTGGAATAAAAGACAATTTATCGATGCAACGAGCAGTCGGTCTTGAATCGATGATCAAGCGTGTTAAGCTTGAGGCTGCAAAATATGTGAAAAACTAACCATGGAGAAGACCATTGAACAGCTTGAAAAAGATGTGATTGAGGTAATTCAAACCTGTTACGATCCCGAAATTCCTGTAAACATCCATGAACTTGGATTAATCTATGAAATCAACATTAACGAAGAGCGCAACGTGCATGTAATGATGACGTTAACAAGCCCTTCTTGTCCGGTGGCAGAAACCTTACCGCCAGATGTTGAATCGAAAATTGCAGGCGTTGAAGGAGTAACATCCGCTAAAGTAGAGATTACTTTCGATCCACCTTGGGACCAAAGCATGATGAGTGAAGAAGCCAAATTAGAATTGGGCTTTTTGTAAAATTCACGAAAGTAAATTCTATTCACTTACTCAAAATGGAGAACGAAATCATTAACAAAGTAGCCAATAGTGGATTAATCAATATTGATCTAGAAGACTACTACGTGAAAGGTCCAAGAAAGCTTATCGATATCAAAGACCAGCTTTTTATGGGAATGATCTTGAAAGAAAAGGATTTTCGTGAGTGGATCAAGACCAACAACTGGTCACAATACCAAGACAACTTCGTGGCAGTGCATTGTTCGGAAGATGCAATCATTCCAGTTTGGGCTTATATGCTTGTTGCTGCATCCTTAGAGTCATTCGCTAAACGTGTGGTTTTCGGAGACTTAGAAGCTCTTGAAACTGAACTTTATAAAGAAGTGATCGATACACTTAAAGTCGAAGAATTCGAAGACCAAAGATTAATTATCAAAGGCTGCGGAAATCTTCCGGTGCCACGTGCTGCATTTTTGATGCTCACGCGTAAGCTTCAACCAATTGCGAAAAGTATCATGTATGGTGAAGCTTGTTCAACAGTGCCGATTTACAAGCGAAGTAATTAATTACAATAGAGCTTAGAACCGTTCACGACAAGTTTTAAATTCTTTAACAGAGTTTTGGCTAACTTGCTCAGATGAAACGATTTCTATTGGTGCTTTGTTGGCTTGTTTCGATACACACCCTATATTCACAAGTAACATTTTCCGATACCATTTATCAATTTCGGAGAGAAAACGATGTACTCTACGGAACAGCTACAAATTATGCCGGTAACGAGGAGCAAATGTTTCTTGATTTGTACAAACCAATTGGCGACAACAATCTCAATAGACCGCTTTTGGTGTTGGTTCATGGAGGCGCATGGGTCGCTGGAAGCCGCAACGAACAAGAGATTCAGCTTTTAGCGAAATGGTATGCTAAGTTTGGTTATGTGGTGGCATCGGTAAGTTATCGATTGGGTTTTCATCCTTCAATCGGAAATGGAAGCAATACCCTAACCTGTCCGTTGGTTACAGTTGAAAGCAATTGTGTTTATCCAGCCGATTCGGCCGAAATGGTTCGGGCACTTTACCGTGCAATGCAAGATGTGAAGGGAGCCGTTCGTTTTTTAAAAGGCCGTGCTGCAGAGGATTCAGTATGTATATCAAATGTTTTCCTTGCAGGAGTTAGTGCAGGAGGTTTTAATGCTCTTGCAGCCGCGATGCTCGACGTCGATTCCGAAAAGCCGAATTTAGCCGGAAGCCTTTCCCTGGCACCGGGCCCAGCAACTACGCTAGATTATTGTCACAACTATTTTAATCCTCAAGGATCGAATATAAGCCTCAGCCGTCCCGATTTAGGAAGTATTGATGGCGAAATTGCGCTCAATGGCTTTAACAGTCGAGTAAAAGGCATTGCAAATTATTATGGTGGCATGATGGAAAATCTGCTCGAACTTTCTAATGGTACATTGCCCGCATTGTACCTTTTTCATCAAACCAACGATGTAGTTGTAGCCTGCAATTACACGCGTTTGCTGGGAGAATTCAGCTTTGGATGTTTAGCTCCGCTGGGTTTTCTCGGCTGTCAGCAAATCTGGAATACGCCACGCGCTTATGGTAGTTGTGGAATCCAGACTTTGATCGAGAACAACAATTATCCAATCCAATTTACAGCCGATATTGTTCAAAATGGCGGACCCAATTGCCTGGCAGATCCTCCAGGGCATTCGCTGCTTTCTATTTATCAACGAGCTAAAAATGCAGCTACGTTCTTTGCTCCGCTGATAACAGAAGATTCGTCTTGTTTTACAACAGGAGTAAATAACGTGAAGCAAAGTTTCTCAATTCAGCCAAATCCGACAACCAATAGGTTTTCAGTTTTGAGTCCAGATACACCTGTTTCTTTGCATGTTTTTAATCTTGAAGGCCGGTTGGTTTATGCCGCAAGTCAAGAAGCGCTTGAGGCCAATATGTTCCAAGTTGACCATTTGTCAGTTGGTATTTACTACATCACACTTCAGCAAAAGAATGGCGCAAAGTTTACTCTGAAGTTGATGAAAATATCTCCTTGAAGAAATCTATAGTTGCTAAAAGTGTTTTTACTTTAGTGCCATGTTTTTGAAACTCCAATACTACACCATCCTTTCAACGGCACTTATTTTAGTGTCATGCGGCAATTCATCCAAGTTAACGCCAATTGCCTACAACGACAGCTTAGTAACTCAGCAAATTAAAGTGGTTGAAGCCGCCGAAAAACTGCAAGAGGTACTCGATACTTATGTGAAACAAGATATGGAAACGATTTATGGTCGCTTACGCGGACAAATCAACCTTTCTAAAGCTAAAACAGAGGGATTTGGAGATTTCAACGACAACAAAAATTTCAAAGAAGCAACACTAGAATTCATTAGTGCTTATCAACAACTTACCGAAAACGAGTACAAGGAAGCTCTTTCTTTGCTTTCAAAATCAGATAGTTTGTACTCTAAAACCGACGAAGCAAGGGTTGAGATTTTGTACAAAGAAATCGACAAAAAAACAGCACAAGCCACCGAAAAATACAGGCTAGCGCAAAACGAATTCGCCAAAGAAAATCGCATTAATTTCACAGAGCCTAAAAAATGACAAACGACGAACATCTTCGCTTTCCAATTGGTCGGTTTTCTAACTTGGAGTCTTACGAAACTTCGGAAACTAGAAAGAACATTGAGCAAATCGAAGCGCTTCCGCACCATTTGTTAAAGGTATTGGAGCAATTGAGCGAAGATGAATTGGCACAACCATACCGTCAAGGCGGATGGACTGGTAATCAAGTTGTTCATCATATTGCCGATTCGCATCTCAATTGTCTGATTCGATTAAAGCTCACACTCACGGAGGATAACCCAACGATTAAGCCTTATTTGGAGGAGCGATGGGCAGAATTATCAGATTACTCGTTGCCATTGGACAGTGCTATTGACCTCATTAGAGCTACACATTTCAAACTCAGCAATGTGTTGAAGAGTTTGCATGATGAAGACTTGCGAAGAACCTATGTGCATCCTCAATATCAATATCAGCGTGATATTTCTTATTTGGTTGCCTTGTATGCTTGGCACGGGAATCACCATGTGGGGCACCTAAAGCTTCTAAAAAAGTCCTGATTTTTACAATCGTCCGTTTCGAACGGATACACTATTTTTGCACCCGCATTAACCAACATTTATTGAATTCATTATGGGTGCTCTTCATCGTAAACGTATTGCAGATTGGCTTTTAACAGCTCCAACAAACCAAGACATTGAAGTTTCTGGTTGGGTGAGAACCAAGCGAGGCAACAAAGAAATTGCCTTCATCGCATTGAGTGATGGTTCTACAATCAACAATCTGCAAATTGTTGCAGAACTAGCAAAGTTCGATGAAGAACTGATGAAGAAGATCCAAACTGGGGCATCAATTCGTGCAACAGGAAAGCTGGTTGCTTCGCAAGGAGTGGGACAAACCGTAGAAATGGTGGCTGAAAGCATCGTATTACTCGGTGAGGCCGATGCTGATACGTATCCACTTCAAAAGAAAAAACATACGTTAGAATTCCTCAGAGAAATTGCTCATTTGCGCCCTCGTACAAATACCTTTGGCGCCATATTACGCATACGCCACTCTTTGGCTTTTGCTATTCACAAGTACTTCAACGACCATCATTTTTATTATATCCATGCGCCAATCATTACTGGTTCAGATGCCGAAGGCGCGGGAGAAATGTTTCGTGTAAGCACTTTAGATCCTGCAAATCCTCCACGTAATGAAGATGGAAGTGTAGATTACACGCAGGATTTTTTCGGCAAGGAGTCGAATCTTACTGTTTCGGGGCAACTCGAAGGAGAATTGGCCGCCATGGCTCTATCGAGAGTGTACACTTTTGGCCCAACCTTTCGTGCCGAAAACTCAAACACAGCGCGTCACTTAGCTGAGTTTTGGATGATTGAACCAGAAATGGCCTTCTTTGAGTTGGATGACAACATGGATTTGGCAGAAGACTTCTTGAAGTATTTAATCCGCTATGCGATGGAGCATCACGCAGACGATTTGGCATTTCTTGAAAAGCGCCTATTGGATGAAGAGAATCTGCTTCCTAAGGAAAATCGGAATCCACTTCCATTGCTCGAGAAATTGAAGTTCGTTACCGAAAACCCATTTGAGCGCATCACCTATACTGAAGCAATTTCCATCCTCGAAAAATCGGGGAAAAAGTTCGAGTTTCCAGTCAAATGGGGAATCGATCTTCAAAGCGAGCATGAACGTTATTTGGTTGAGAAGCATTTCAAAAAACCGGTTATACTCACAAATTACCCGAAAGGAATCAAGGCTTTTTATATGAAGCAGGATGACGATGGGCAAACCGTTCGTGCAATGGATGTGCTTTTCCCTGGAATTGGCGAAATCATTGGAGGTTCACAAAGGGAAGAAAATTACGAGAAGCTGAATACCCGCATTCAAGAAATGGGCATTCATGCAGAAAGTTTGTGGTGGTATTTGGAAACCCGAAAATTTGGAACAGTTCCACACAGTGGCTTCGGTTTAGGCTTCGAACGGTTGGTGCTTTTCGTTACAGGAATGGGCAATATCCGCGACGTCATTCCATTTCCAAGAACACCGAAAAACCTCGAATTCTAAACTATTTCTTTTCGTTGAGCTTGAATTTTACCCGAGATGCCATCATTTCGGTTTGCATTTCTGTGCAAATTCCGTCGCGGTAAATGAATGTATTGGTTTTGCCGTCAGGCTGCCGCATTTCATAAACACTTGCCCCAGTTGGTTTAATAGGCACATAGGCTCCTAAACGTTCCGAAAAAATGCTGGATTTGTTTTGAGGTTCATAATGATACAACAAGCCAACACTAAAAGAAATTGCAGAGTTAAAGTACTTTGGTTCTGAGTCGTGGCTCTCGATTCTATAGCGTTCTTGTTGTTTTGAAACGGTAATCCACTCTTTCAATTCTTCATTTAAGTGTTTTTCGGAACTCGCATAAACCAATGTATTGTGGTGATAGCGGACTTGAATATTGGAAAAAACCTTTCTAAAGGGGAAGCTTAAACGGGTTTGCAAAGAAATAATCCGAACACTGTCGGAAGTCTGCGTGCAAACAGCTTGAAGCGTGCCGACGTTGTTGCCAGAAACAAAAACTGAATATTCGAGTCGCCGAACATTTGCATCTGCATTGAGGTGCATTAATAAAAGAAGCAGACTTATTGAGATGATGGTTTTCACGATGGCTTTGTTCTTCAAACAGTTGTAAAAGGAAACACCCCTACATAAATGAAGTTTTTTTATTGAGTAGAGTTGTAATAATACGCAACAATTCTCGAACTGTTCCTTCATTTCCTTTAATTGTTAAAGGATGCAAGGCTTTTGATTGATTTTTGGTAAAATTGCATCGTTATGTTAAAGCAAGGCCTACAGCAGAAACTCCTGCAAAAATTATCGCCTCAGCAAATCCAGCTGATGAAATTATTGCAGGTTCCAACCGTCGCGTTGGAGCAGCGAATTAAAGAAGAACTGGAGGTAAACCCTGCCTTAGAAGAAGGTTCAGATTCGGCCGACGACGCCGATGAGCCAATTTCGGAAGATCCATTTGCGTCGTCCGACGATGGCGATGGCGAAGCACACGAAGATCAAAATCGCGAAGATTTTAACTTGGATGCCTATTTGGATGATGACGAAACGCCGGCATACAAGCTCCAAGCAAACAATTATGGTCCCGATGATGAAAGAAAAGAAATCCCTTTTGCCGGAGGAAGCACTTTTCAAGAACAACTCATCGATCAGTTGCAGTTACGTGACCTTGATGCAAGACAATATCAAATTGCTGAATATTTAGTCGGAAACCTCGATGAAGACGGCTATTTACGTCGCGAATTGTTTGCGATTTCGGATGATATGGCTTTCTCACAGAACATAATGGCCGATGAAAAAGAGTTGGAGGATTTGTTGCTAGAAATTCAGCAGTTAGATCCACCAGGAGTGGGAGCGAGAGACCTGCAAGAGTGCTTACTTATTCAACTAAAGCGCAAAGAATACCAAACTGTAGAGCTTAAAACCGCTGCATTGATTCTTCGGGATTGTATGGAAGAGTTTTCGAAAAAGCACTATGATAAAGTGGCTAAAAAGCTAGAGCTCACCGACAATGAACTCCGCGATGCCATAAAGGAGATTCTAAGATTGAATCCTCGGCCAGGTAATTCTTTAAGCGATTCTCCTAAGAGTACCCAGCATATCATTCCCGATTTTATTCTGAACAACAACGATGGAGTTCTAGAACTTTCGCTAAACTCTCGAAATGCCCCTGATTTACGAATCAGCCGCACGTACCAAGAAATGCTCGAGCATTACAGCAAATCGAAGAAAGTAAATGATAAAGAGCAGAAAGAAGCGGTGATGTTTGTGAAACAGAAAATAGATTCTGCACGTTGGTTTATTGATGCCATTCGCCAACGACAAACCACGTTGATGCTCACCATGCAAGCTATTTTAGATTATCAACTTGAGTATTTTCAATCGGGCGATGAAACCAAAATGCGTCCAATGATTTTAAAAGACATTGCAGAACGGGTTGGTTTAGATATTTCCACAATCTCACGTGTAGCAAACAGCAAATACGTTCAAACATCTTTCGGAACCCTGTTGTTAAAGTCTTTCTTTTCTGAATCTCTTTCCACCGATACCGGTGAAGAAGTTTCCACTAGGGAAGTAAAAAAGATTCTAGAAGATGCAATTGCCGCCGAAGACAAACGCAAACCGGTTACCGACGACAAGTTGGCGAAAATCTTAAAGGACAAAGGATATAACATAGCCCGCCGAACCGTTGCCAAATACCGTGAGCAATTGAATATTCCAGTTGCAAGGTTGAGAAAAGAGATCTAATGCCGATTTTACTAACAATTCAACTTCTTTTAACACTGCTAGTGCATCAGCCAATGGAAAACAAGCGCACCTTTTTAGCACTCGGAGATTCATACACAATTGGTGAAGCTGTAAACGAAAATGAGCGTTGGCCTTCACAGTTTGTTCAGCAAATGAATGCTGCAGGGAAGTTGTTTGGTACGCCCGAAATAATTGCCAAAACTGGTTGGACTACCGATGAGCTTCAGGCTGCAATTGCAGAGAAAAGTCCTAAAGGGCCTTACGATTTGGTTTCGTTACTCATCGGTGTGAACAACCAATATCGAGGAAATAGTTCGGAGGTTTATAAAAAAGAATTTATCGAATTGCTTGATCAGGCATTGGCTTTTGCTGGAAACAATCCAAAGCATGTTGTTGTGGTTTCTATACCTGACTGGGGCGTGACACCATTTGCAGAAGGACGAGACCTCAATAAAATTGCTTCAGAAATAGACCACTTCAATTCAATTAGTCGCGAGGTAGCTGCCGCAAATGGAGTTACCTATGTTGACATTACTGCTCATTCTCGCACCGCCGCTGAAGATCCAGAAATGGTGACAACAGATAATCTTCATCCTTCAGGAAAAATGTATACCTATTGGAGCAATCGTGTTTTTGATGCAATGAAAGATCAATATCAGTAGCTATAAGTTATCGAGCATCGAAGTAGCTAGAAACATGTTTCTCACCTCAAGTTTTTTCAACATGTTTTTACGATGCGCCTTCACGGTGTTCTCGGTGATATTGAGTTTTTGACCAACCTCTTTTGAGGACAATCCTGATTTTATCAGTTGAAGTATTTCCATTTCCCGATAACTTAACAAGCTGAGTTTTTCGGTACCTAAATCAGGAATTATATCGATCGTTCGGCCGTTGGTTTCTAAAACGCCGATCACTTTGAAAGGATGTTGGTTTCCAAAGAGTTCAACAAGAAATCCAACATTGAAAGCAAGTTGTTGGTCGTCGTCGGTATAAGTGCGATTGCTTTGCATTACCCAAACCCATGAATCATTAGGTCGGCGTATGCGGAAAAATAAGCGAAAAAGCGACGACTGCTGCTCGATATCTTTCATTCTAGAAAACTCGATCACTGCTTGCTTTGTAACATACAAACACTTCAGAAAATCTTCAGGATGCGTTACCGATTGCATGAATTGAAACCCTTCTTGCCGAATCTTCTCTTCGTTTACTTGAAAGATTTGTGGGAAATAGGAATTAAAGTACCGATAGTTGGATTGCCGGAAATCATAAACAAATGTGGCAATCTTAGCATCTGCAAGTTGGTTTAATCCTGGGCTCATTTCAGCAATCATATGGTCGACATTGCGGTTGAGCTTGGCATTTCTTAAAATAGAGAACCAATTTTTAATTTCCAAGTCTGCTTTGAATTCCAAGTCTTCCATATTTCCTAAGCTGTTTTCTTCTCTACAAATTTAGCCATCCAATTCGGTTTGAAATCGATAATTATATGGACTTGTTCAATAAAGTGTTGATAAATCGAATTGAGTGAATTACTTTTGTGGAAAGTTTAGAATCAATCTAAATAAAAAGGCTGCGGTGAAACATTCCTTTGGCCTTGGTGTTTAAGAAAGGAGATACTCAATTATGATCACAGTTTCTGAATCTGCAAAAAGTAAGCTTGAAAGCCTGATGGCAGAAAGCAATATCAAAACAGACAGCTTCCTTCGCGTCGGCGTTGAAGGTGGCGGATGCTCTGGATTATCATATAAAATGGATTTTGATGCCCAAATGAAAGAAGGTGATCAACTTTTCGAAGACAAAGGCGTAAAGATTCTCGTTGACAAAAAAAGTTTCCTTTATCTTATCGGAACTGAATTAGAATATTCAGGCGGATTAAACGGTAAAGGGTTTGCGTTTAATAATCCAAATGCTACCAGAACCTGTGGTTGCGGAGAAAGTTTCGCGGTTTAATTAAGCAAATTAAAATGGCAGGAACAGGAAACGAATTGCTCGAAGAACACATCAACTCGGACTACAAATACGGGTTCACTACCGATATTGAAATGGATTCTGCGCCGAAAGGCCTCAGTGAAGACATTGTTCGGTTTATATCCGCAAAGAAAAAGGAACCAGAGTGGATGCTCGAGTATCGCTTGAAAGCTTTTCGTTACTGGCAAAAAATGGAAGAGCCTGATTGGGCGCATGTAAATTATCCTCCAATCAACTTCCAAGAGATCATTTACTACGCTGCTCCAAAGAAGCAGAAATTGCTTAACAGCATCGACGAAGTTGATCCAGAATTAAGAAAGACTTTCGAAAAACTCGGAATTTCGCTTGAAGAGCAAAAACGCTTAACGGGTGTAGCTGTTGATGCTGTGATTGATTCAGTATCTGTAAAAACTACCTTCAAGGGTAAATTGGCAGAACTTGGAATTATTTTTAGTTCATTCTCAGAAGCCGTTCACGAACATCCTGAATTGATTAAAAAGTTCATGGGTTCTGTGGTTCCATACACCGATAATTACTACGCAGCGCTTAATGCGGCCGTTTTTTCAGATGGATCATTTTGTTACATTCCTAAAGGAGTTCGCTGTCCGATGGAGTTGTCAACCTATTTCCGAATCAATGCATCTGGAACAGGGCAATTCGAACGCACACTGATCGTTGCAGATGAAGGTTCTTATGTTAGTTACCTTGAGGGCTGCACTGCACCGATGCGCGATGAAAACCAGCTTCACGCCGCAGTTGTCGAGATTGTTGCCCACGAAAATGCAGAAGTAAAATACTCTACCGTTCAAAATTGGTATCCTGGTGATAAAAATGGCAAAGGTGGAATCTATAATTTCGTAACCAAGCGAGGCATTTGCGCAGGAAGAAAGTCGAAAATTTCTTGGACGCAAGTTGAAACCGGTTCAGCCATTACTTGGAAATACCCTTCTGTAATTTTAAAAGGCGACGATTCGGTTGGTGAGTTTTATTCGGTAGCAGTTACCAACAACATGCAACAAGCCGATACTGGAACCAAAATGATTCATTTGGGCAAAAACACACGCTCAACAATTATTTCTAAAGGGATATCTGCAGGTAAAAGTCAGAACAGTTACCGCGGTTTGGTGAGAATTTCGAAAAAGGCTCAAAACGCACGTAACTTTTCGCAATGCGATTCACTTTTGATGGGCGACCGATGCGGAGCGCACACGTTTCCATATATCGAAATCCATAATCCAACAGGAACTGTTGAACATGAGGCAACTACCTCGAAAATTGGAGAGGACCAGATCTTTTATTGCAAGCAACGTGGAATCGATACCGAAAAAGCTATTGGGCTCATTGTTAATGGTTATTGCAAAGAAGTATTGAACAAACTACCAATGGAATTCGCGGTTGAAGCACAGAAGTTGCTTTCAGTGAGCCTTGAAGGAAGTGTAGGATAGATTTTTAGTTGCTTATCGTTGATAAAACAGCACTGAAAGTAAAGGTTTTTAGTGCCATGTATTTCCCTTATCTAAGTATTTCTTAGTGCTCTTTTTTGATGGTTCTTCCAGAGGATTTCTGCAAGTACCGCCGAAAGAATGAAAAAAGCGCCAATATAGAATCCCGACCCTAACTCGCGGTACTCTTTAAGCAATACAAAGGCAAGCGCAATCCCATACACCGGCTCAAGATTGATCGCCAGGTTTACTGTAAACGGACTTAAGAATCGCAATGAACTTAAAGAAAGGTTGAAAGCTACTACAGTGCAGAAAAAGCTAAGTAAAAACAAGTAAACCCAATCGTTAGACGTTGGAAGATAGCTTGTTACAGGAATAAAAAATGAAGTTACGGGCAGTAACAATGTGAGCAGTAAAAATCCAGCGCTCAATTCATACAACGACAACAATCTCGAGTCATATTTATCAACCAGTTGTTTATTTAGTACTGTAAACAAAGCGCTGAAAAATGCAGATGCTAACCCTACTAAAATTCCTACGATTTGATGTTTCTGGTCGTCGGCCATAAAGTAGACACCAATAATCACAAGGATAGAAAAAAGAAGTTCGATTGTCGAGAAGGGCTTCTTAAGAATGATCGGTTCAAGCAACGCTGTGAAAAGTGTTATCGATGAAAGACAAATCATCGCCACCGAAACTGATGCAAGTTTAATGGAAGCATAGAATAAAATCCAGTGAATGACGATCGCCAAAGAAACACCTGCAATTTTGAGCGTTTCGACCGCTCCGAGTACTTTCCATTTTTTGATGAACCACACATAAACAAACATCATGATGGCAGTCATCCACATGCGATGCCACACAAGCATAGTTGCATCGAGGCTAATTATTTCGCCTAAAACACCAGTAAATCCGAACAGAAAAACTGCGGTATGCAATTGAAGGTAAGCACTCCGAGAGTTTGAATTGCTCATCCTATCCTAAAAATGGATTGTTCTGCTTTTCGAAACCAATATGCGTTGTTGGTCCGTGACCACACAGTACCTCAAACGAATCTGGCAAAGTAAATAGTTGATCTTTAATCGATTGGATTAATGTGGGATGATGGCCACCGGGTAAATCTGTTCTTCCAATCGACATTCTAAAAAGCACGTCACCAGCAATCACAAACTGCTGCTCATGGTGAATCAAGCACACTTCTCCTGGAGTATGACCAGGTGTAAATCGAACCTCAAATTCATCGTTTCCAAGAACGACTTTCGAGCCATGTTCTAATCCAAATTGCGGGTCTGGCGGTGTTTCCAGCCGAATGCCCCAAACTGCGCCATATCGTTCACCGCCTTCGTATATTTCTTGATCTAACTTGTTGAGCTGCGGGATTAAACCATAACGACGGTGAATAAAGGCGTTCCCTAAAATGTGATCGATGTGCCCGTGTGTGTTAATAAGCAACTCGGGTTTGAGTCCGTTTTGAGTAATAAACAATTCAAGTTCAGTTTGTTCGTGGGCTTCATAGCAGCCCGGATCAACAACCATGCATTGCTTTTCATCATTCCAAAAAAGCCAAGTGTTTTCTGCAAAGGGGCCAAACGTGAAAAATGTCTTTTGAAGCATTCGGCAAAACTATGAAGTTTGATGCTTAAATCTCTTCAAGCGTGAGCCTTTAGGCAGAAGATATTTTGGTACTTTTACGGGAACTGTGCACATCTCCTTTCGTTTTCGCCTGCTGATTGCTTCATTCATAGCAATGTTCCAAGTTAACGGTCAGTTTTACAACGGATCGCAGATGGATTTTGGCAAAAACCGCATTCAATATATTCCTGTAGATTGGGGCTTTTACCGATACGAAAAGTATGACGTGTTTTTCTACGCTGGCGGAAGAGACCTTTCTCATCTTGCTGCCAAGGCTGCACAAACCTATCTGAATGAACTCGAAGAGCGGTTTAATTATGAAATGGAAAACCGCCTTCAACTGATTCTGTTTAATCGGTTGTCGGATTTGCGACAAAGCAATTTAGGCACAATGCCTGATGCCGAAAACAATCCTGGCGGAATGACTCGCCAAATAGGCAACAAAATTTTGTTGAGTTATGAAGATGGAACTGTTTCTTTTCTCAAGCAACTCAAGATTGGAATTGCAGATGCATTTATTCAGGAATTCCTTTATGGAAGCGATTTTCGCGACCGATTAAAGGCTTCTACTTTGATGAACATTCCTGTTTGGTTTGAAAAAGGCCTTGTGAGATGGCTAGCAGAACCTTGGAATGCTGTAAATACTAGCCAAGTACGCGATGGTTTAGTCTCAAATCGATACCTTTATCTGAATCGACTTGAAGGTGAAGATGCTATTCATGCTGGTCATTCTTTATGGACATACATCGCACGAAGCTATGGTGAAAAGATTGTGCCCGATGTTGTTGAAATGACTCGGATAAATCGCAGTGTGGAATCAGGTTTTGTTTCAGCGCTTTCGCAAAACATGAAGGGCATTAGTCAGGAATGGTTGAATTATTTAGATAAGCAATTCTATACTTCCGAAAAACTCCTCACCAAAGAATCCAGAAAATCGATTGCAGGAAAATACCGTAATGGGTACGTTTATAGGCAAGTGAAACTCAGTTTAGATGAGAAGTTTGTGGCTTGGGTGAGAAATGATTATGGCAGAAACACTGTTTGGCTTGCAGCAACTGATGGCTCGAAACCTATTCGATTGTTTAGAAAAGGACAAAGACTTCCAGGAATTACCGATTATAGTTTCCCAGTATTAGCATGGCATCCTAATGGAGAATTATTGGTGTACACCGATGAAGAAAAAGGTCGACTAAGGCTGAGCTTTTACAACATCAAAACTGGCGAGACAGAGCGAAAATTCCTTAATGGAATTAACAAAGTGCAAAGTTTCAGCATAGCTCCCGATGGAAAGCAATTCGCCATGGTGGCTTCAAAAGACGGTAAAACAGACCTGTATATTTTCAACAATGTTTCTAATTCATTTCAGGCCATCACAAACGATTGGTGGGATGAGGCTGGTTGTGTTTGGATGCCCGATGGAAAAAAGATTCTTTTCAGTTCAAACAGAAGCAACGATACTTTAACAAGCAATAGTGCCATTGCGTTAAGTCCTTCCGCTTCGCACGACTTATTTATTTACGATCCCGACAACGCTCAACAGGTTTTACGTAGGCTTACTTCAACGCCAAATGTGCACGAAAGTCAAGCGTTTCCAATTGACAACCAAAGAATTTCATGGTTGAGTGATGCAAGCGGTTTGCAGAATCGCTACCAAGGACGTTTCGATAGCACAATTGCCTATATCGATACTACAATTCACTATCGTTATTTTATGGTGAGTCGGCCTATCACCAATAGCAATAGGTCGATTGTTGAACATTGCGTAGGTTTAAAAGGAAGTGCAGTAGATGTGAAATTTGACAATGGAAGACCACATGTTTATTTGGCCAACTCTGAAGTAGGTTTTTTAGAGAATGAGGCCTTGCCATTGGTTTTGTTAGTGGATTCAGAAACTCCTCAAGAAAAAGGCAAAGCCAAAGTCCCAGATAAAATTCAAAAGTCGAAACTGAAGAAAGTATTCGTTTTTGGAGAGAAAAATGGATCCGAAAGCCTAGTTCCTAAACCAGAAGTCGCTCCAGATTCTTTTAAAATATCAAGACAGCGCGTTTATGAAACATCTTGGTATTCAGACTATTTAGTGACCCGGATCGATCGTGGATTTTTGAATCAAGTTTACCAGCCGTTTTCTGCAAGCGGTTTTTTTAATCCTCCAGTCAATGGTTTGTTCCGAATCGGAATTTCAGATTTGTTTGAAAATTATCGAATTACTGGAGGCGTTCGTTTAGCTGGAAACCTAACTGGTAATGAATATTTACTCGCTTTTCAGGATTTGAGAAAGCGTTTCGATAAGTCGCTGATTTTTCACCGGCAAGGTATTCAAACGGCACAGGTAAACGGCACTCGCGTTATGGCTCATTCTCTGATCTCGAAACTTTCATACCCATTTAACGAAGTGGCTCGTGTTTCTGGAAGTTTAAGTGGTCGATTTGATAGAACCGTTTATTTATCAACAGATTTGGCAAATCTTAATCGCGAAAACCAACCGCAGTTCTGGGTTCAAGCTAAAGGTGAATATGTATACGATAATTCATTTCCTGCAGGGTTGAATATGCTTACGGGTACGCGAATGAAGCTTACTGTAGAATACTTTCTAAATCCAACACAAAATGATCAAGCTACTACTGTGATTGGTGGAGATTTTCGCCGGTATGAGCGGATTGGGCGTGAAATGATTGTTGCTCTTAGAGCCGCCGCAGGAACTTCTGTAGGCCCATCAAAACTCTTATTTTACCTCGGTGGAGTTGATAATTGGTTAATTCCAAGGTTTGACGATGCTGCTTTGCCAGGGCAGGATGCCAATTACATGTTTCAAACTTTGGCCACAAACATGCGAGGTTTCTATCAGAATGTGAGAAACGGCAATAGTTTCGGAGTGATGAATACAGAATTCAGATGGAACGTGCTTAAATATTTCTCGAAATACCCACTGCGCTCCGATTTTTTCAACTCGATGCAATTGGTAGGATTCGCCGATGCTGGAACTGCGTTTACAGGAAGTTCACCGTATTCGGATGAAAATATCTTTAATCAAAAAACCATTCAAAGTGGTCCAATTAAGGTGGTGCTAAAAAATCAAGAAGAGCCCATTGTATTTGGATTTGGCGCTGGTTTACGCACCAGAATTTTGGGCTATTTTGTGCGTGCCGATTTAAGCTGGGGAATTAACGACGGGCGTAGATTACCCGCATTGTTCTACTTATCATTGTGCAACGATTTTTGATCAATGAAAACTCCGAAAATGGATATCAGTACTTTAATATTTCTTTTGTTAATTGGCGTTGCTGCCGGATTTGCTTCTGGCATGATCGGTATAGGCGGCGGAATCATAATTGTTCCAGCCTTGGTGTATTTTCTTTCGATGACACAACATCAAGCACAAGGCATTAGTATCGGAATGCTTTTAATGCCCGTTGGATTTTTGGCTGCCTATAATTACTACAAAGCAGGCAATTTGAACTTTACCTACAGCGCAGTTATTGGGGTTACCTTCGTATTGGGTGCATATTTGGGTTCGAAGGTTTCGTTGAAGATGGATCCAGTATTAATGAAAAAAATCTTTGGTGTTGTGATTTTGCTTATTTCACTTAAAATGATCTTTGGGAAATGAGTGATGATTTAAAACATAAAATTTTGCTGGAAGCGCAATCACTTCGTGAGGAGTTGATTGCAGTTCGAAGGCACATTCATCAACATCCAGAATTGTCGTTCGAAGAGTTTCAAACTAGCAATTTTTTGAAAAAGAAACTCAGTGAATCGGGAATTTCCTTCACCGATGGATGGGTTAAAACAGGTATTCTTGCTGAAATTTCTGGTAATACAGTTGGGAAAACCGTGGCTTTGCGTGGCGACATGGATGCTCTTCCAATTCAAGAGGAGAGCAATTCCGATTATACATCAGTCGTTCCTCTGGTAATGCATGCTTGCGGGCACGATGTTCACAGTGCATGCCTTTTAGGCGCAGGCTTGATATTGCAGCGGATAAAACCTGAGCTAAATGGCAAAGTATTGTTGGTTTTTCAGCCAGGCGAGGAAGTGCTCCCAGGTGGAGCCAAACTCATGATGGAAGCTGGAATTTTCGAAAACAATGAGCCTGATGCCATCTTTGCCTTGCATGTGTTTCCACAGTTACCGGCTGGTCATTTGGGCTTCAGATCGGGAATGTACATGGCATCCACCGATGAGCTGTATTTTAACATTCAAGGAAAAGGCGGACACGCAGCAATGCCGCACCAAGTGAATGATCCCATTTTAGCAGCATCTGCTTTTGTGGTGGCGTTACAGCAAATAGCAAGTAGAATTGCTCCACCAACAATTCCGACTGTTTTGTCGATTGGGAAAATTAACAGCCTTGGTGGGGCAACCAATGTTATTCCAGATGTGGTGAAGTTGGAGGGCACATTCAGAACCATGGACGAGCCTTGGAGAGCTGATGCCCATCAACATATTTCGAGAATAGCCTCTGAAGTTGGGAGTTCATATGGAGTTTCTATCGAAGTTGACATTCGAAAAGGTTATCCAGTACTTTCAAACGAGCCAGAGTTAACTGCTGGTGCTAGATCTGCAGCCGTAGAATTGTGGGGTGAAGAAAAAATTCATCCGTTGGAAATGCGCATGACTGCTGAAGATTTTGCTTGGTTTGCGCAGAAATATCCAGCATGCTTCTTTCGTTTAGGCACCCATTCCCCGGAGGGAAATTTTAAATCGGGCGTACATACTTCTACATTTGATATTGATGAGGAAGCGCTTGTAACAGGCGCTGCATCAATGGCATGGCTTGCTGCCCGGTACTTGAATGGCTAGTTTACAATCCGCAAACAGTATCAGCCAAGGATTCTTCGGTGGTGTAGGGCGGAAGGATAGGAAGTGCCACGCCACGATTTTGCAAGGCTTCGGCAGTGGTTCGACCAATTGCAACAACTTTTCCTTCGGGCAAACCTTGAGAATCAATGAAGGAATTTACGCATGACGGACTTGTAAATACATATATATCTGCATCTATCCGGCTAGGGAATTCGGCTGGTTTCGTTTCGTAAACTACCACTTCTTTCACCACGGCGGTCGCGGAGATTTGGCTTTGAATGCTTCGTAAACTTTCTGCGGCAATTGGGAAGAGTACTTCTTTTCCTTTTGATAACTCGGCGAATGCTGAAGCTGTTTCGCGCGTGTTGCCATCAGCACCAGTAAAATCAGGTTGAATGCCATGCCGTTTTAGTGCATTTGCGGTTCCAGAACCCATTGCTGCAACTCGAACGTTAGCTGGTAGTTGCAAATCTTGTTCGAAATAGTGGTCTACAGTTCTAATACTGGTGAAAAAGAACCAATCAGCATATGGGATAACTGGAATTTCGACAGTTTGGTAGCGAACCGGGTTGATTGCTAGGGTCTTATATCCAACAGACTCGACTGATTTGATAAAAAGTTCTGCCTCTTCGGAATTCCGCGAAATGTACACTGTGCCATTTGCGCCCGACTTGAGATTCATGAGCGCTTTTTCTGCAAGTTGTTGAGGGTTTTTCCCTTTGAGGAACATTCGTCGATATGGACTTCCATCGATTGGTTGTAGAGACGCCCACAGCCGATAGTCGAATTCTCGCTTTTCGCAAAACACGCCTAACGGAAGAAGGCATCCTCCATCCAATTGATTGAGGATAAATCGTTCCGCTCCAATGCAATCTTGCACATCTTTGTGATGCAGTTTTGCAACGATATCTAGCATTTCAATGTCATTGTCGCGGGTTTGAAACGCTAAAACGCCCTGAGCAGGAGCTGGAATAAATCTATGTGCAGGAAGAATAATGCGCTCCAAGCCTTGAAGGTCGAGGTTGAGTCGGTTTAATCCAGCTGAAGCGAGTAAAATTGCATCGTAGTTTCCATCGAGTAGTTTTTGAACTCTCGTCGGCACATTACCTCGTAGGTCTTTGATCTCTAAATCGGGCCGATGGTGCAGCATTTGCGAGCGACGACGGTGCGAAGAGGTGCCCACTATCGCGCTTTGTTTAAGCTGGAATGGTAGCAGTGGATCTTTCGATTCTGGGCGAATAAGTAAAGACTCCGAAGAATCTTCTCGGTAGGAAACGCCAGCAATGCACAAACCAGGAGGCGATTGTGTTGGCAAGTCCTTGTGAGAATGCACCGCTAGATCAATTTGATTTTCTAACAATGCTTCTTCAAGTTCCTTGGTAAAGAATCCTTTTCCTTCGATTTTGTCGAATGAAAGGTGTTGAATTTGATCGCCTTTGGTCTTGATAATATGAATCTCGATTTGGTAACCAAGATCTTCGAGTTGCTTTCGGGTAAAATTTGCTTGCCAGAGCGCGAGATCGCTACCTCTGGAGCCAATGATAATTTTGCGGCTCATGCTTCTTTGTTATCGAGTAGTATTTCTCTAGCCATTTTCATGGGAACGGAAATATACTTCTTCTCGAGATAGATGAGCATTTTATCAACGATTTCGCGACTTTGCTCATCCAATTGATTCAACTCACGGGCAAAAACGTTGGTTGTTGCGTGTTCTCTAATTTCACGAACAATTTTAGGCACTTCCTTCATTGCCAATTCAACTTGGCGTTGGCGGTAAAGCCCTCTAAATTCTTGAAGTTGTTCGTTAAGGATTTCTTCGCATTGGTCAAGCGCACTGTGACGGAGTGCCAAGTTTTCTTCTGCTGCTTGGCGAAGCGTTTCAACCAAAATCGCGCTAACGGGGAAGAATTTGTAAACAGACGGGTCGATGTCTGCGGGAATGGCAAGATCCACGACCACTTTACGGCCATTGTCGCCATTGAGCAAGCGCTCGTATGATTGTGGGTCTAAAATGTGCCCTGATGATGCTGTGCAAGTAATAAGCACATCGAATCCGCCATCAAAAGTCTGTAGTTTGTCGAGTGTGTGGGCTTTCCCACCAACCATTTGTGCTAATACCTCGGCATTTGCAAGGCTTCTGTTAAAAATATTGAAGTCGGTAAATCCATGTTTGCGCAAATATTTGCACATGCTTGTATTGGTTTGGCCTGCACCGATCACAAGGATTCTTGAGTCTTTCTTTACGTGCATGTTTTTCAGCTTTCTGTAGGCAAGTGATACCACAGAAACCGGGTTTCTTGCAACAGGTGTATCGGTATAAATGCGTTTGGCCGTTTCGATGGTCGATTTGATCATCAGCCGAATGAAGTCGCCAGTGATTTTAAAAGAGGATGACTCTTCGAAGGCAGTTCTAACTTGGGTAATAATTTCTCGTTCACCAACAACAAGCGAGTCGAGAGAAGAAGCAACACGAAAAAAATGTCGAACAGCATCCTCGCCTTCGAAGAGAATTGCACGTGAGGCAGATTCTTCTACATCAGCTGTGTTCCATTCTGGCTTAAATGATTGAAAAAAGTGGTTGAGAAATCTATGGTCGACGATGTCGTTACTAATGAAAAGAAATTCAACGCGATTGCAAGTTGAAAGATACATTAGCTCTTTCAAATTTAATGACTTGCGAAGAGATTGAAGCACCTCTTCTCGAATTTGTGGATCAACGTGATACTTCCCAACTTGCTCGAGCGGAGTGTTGCGGTGAGTAAAAGCGATGATTTTAAATTCCTTCACGAGCCATTAATTTCTTTCAACAAAAGTACAGTTGGGTGTTTCTTCATTTGTCATTGAAGTGTAAAAGGACTTTCTTCTTTGAATTTGGAATGAATTTAAATAAGGAGCTAATGATTCACGCCTTATTTTCTAATAAGCTCTTTTATAGCGATTTCACATAAGCGTTTTCGATCAAAAAAGCCATAACCCTAAAGGGGTATTTTTAGAGTGAAGAAAAGGATAGAAATCCTATAATTGACTTATATATTTGAAAGTCAATTGATTGCGAAGTTTTCAGTAGCCTTGATTGAACTTTGGTTCAATGCCAACTATCTTAAAATGAATTAAAAAATATAGTTTGTATAGTTTGGAAAGTTTGTATTTTTGAAAAATAATCAAACCTAGATTTTAAGCATTCATGAAAAAGCAAGCAGAGAGACTTCGACTGATTCGTGTGTCAAAAGGAATGAGTCAAGAAAATGTTGCAAAAGCACTTGACATTACTGTTGGCGCATATTCTAAAATCGAAAGAGGTGTTACCAAATTGAGTTTGAATCGTTTGGGCGACCTCGCTAAAATTTTTGATATAGATTTAAATGACTTCATTCGTTATTTAAATGGAGAATCAGAAAGTCTCGATAAAAAATTAAACATTCCTGGCGCTGGATCAACAGGAAGTACCTTTGGCGGAGGACAAACCGCTGATGCTGAAGTTGCATTGTTGAGAAAAATCATCAATCTTTATGATGAAAGTAAAGAGTTGAATACGAAAGCTGTTGTTCGCAACATGCTAGAAAACAACAGTGTGAATGTACTTTCGTTTATTGAAGTTCTGAAAGAATGTTCAACAAACCTTTCTTCAAAGAAACTTGATGCCAATCAAATTACCAATTACAATAAAGGGCTTGAAAAGGTAATTGAGTTACTCAGTTAATTTTAAATTGCCGTTTTGAAAAGCCCAACAGAGACCCTGTTGGGCTTTTTAGTTTATGGATTGTGTATTTTAGCCCTCGAAATGCAGCAAATACAAATTTCAGTCGTAGTCATCACATTTAACGAGGAGAGAAATATTCGTCGCTGCTTAGAATCTGTAGCTCAAATTGCGGATGAAATTGTTGTAGTCGATTCTTTTTCGAAAGATAAAACGGAGGAAATCTGTCAACAATTCCCCAACCTTCGTTTTATTACCAATCGGTTTAGCGGCCACATTGAACAAAAGAATTTTGCATTAGACCAAGCGAAATTTGATTTTGTGTTGTCGCTTGATGCTGATGAAGCACTTTCAGACTCCTTGAAAGACCAAATTTTAGCGGTTAAAATGAATGCTCAATTTGATGCTTTTCAATTTAACAGACTGAGTAATTACTGTGGAACTTGGATTCGACACGGAAGTTGGTATCCAGATGTAAAACTTCGATTGTTTAATCGCCACAAGGTTCGATGGCAGGGGATAAATCCCCATGACAAGGCAGAACTCACTGTTCCAGGAACTGTGAAGCATCTCAAAGGAGATCTTTTACACTATACCTATTATACAATTGATGAGCATACCCGAAAGCTTGATTATTTTTCAACTTTAGCCGCTGAAGCCTACTTTAAAAAGGGGAAAAAGGCAGGCTTCTTTCAATTATTGATTAATCCATCTTTTGCCTTTTTTCGCGATTACATTTTGAGAATGGGGTTTTTGGATGGTTATTCAGGTTGGCTCATTGCCCGTTTAACGGCTTTTTATACGCTTCAAAAGTACGCCAAGCTCCGTTTTTTATATTCCCAAGCCAAACAAAACTGAAGCCTAATTCTCTTTATGACCGATTTTTCTGCACAAGCTGATTTGCTTAAGAACCTCGAACAAAATCTAAATATTTACAAAGAGTCGATTCGCGAAATTGCCGATGAAATTCTTGAGGCAAAAGTTTCGAAGTACCCAATTTTTCTCGCCAGCAGGGATGAAGTTGCCATCGGGAAAATGATCATCGATAAGGAGGAGCTAGCACTTGAATGGTCGATTTATGCTTCTACTCTTGAAGAGTTTGTGCGTCGTGGAATTGTAAAAGAGGACAAATTGAACGATTTCCGCAAGGCTTGGAAAGATCCGCAGGTCTATTTCTGCATCTTTGCGATTCTCGAAGGCACAGCGAGCTTCATTTATGTACCTTACGAATAAGCCAAATGATTAAACAACAATTCGAAGAAGCGCAGCGCATCCTTGCTGAATTCATTGGTAATCCTGATAATATGCAGAAAATACATGCTGCAGGTTCTTTGATGGTTGATGCCATTCGTGATGGAAACAAAATCATTTCCTGTGGAAACGGAGGTTCTATGTGCGATGCGATGCATTTTGCAGAAGAATTGAGTGGTCGGTACAGAAACGACCGACCTGCTATTGCTGCAGTTTCAATTTCAGATCCTTCGCATATTAGTTGTGTAGGGAACGATTACGGATTCGACTTCATCTTTTCTCGTTATCTTGAATCTTTGGGAAAACCTGGAGATGTGCTGCTTGCCATCAGTACCAGTGGAAATTCTGCTAACGTCTTGCAAGCGGTTGAAACCGCTCGCCGCCGAAACATCCTCGTTGTAGCCCTCACCGGAAAAGACGGAGGAAAACTCGCCGAACTTGCCGATGTGGAGATTCGTGCGCCACACAGCGCATTTGCTGATCGCGCTCAAGAAATTCATATTAAAGTGATTCATAGCTTGATAGGATTTATTGAAGCCGAAATGTTTCAACATTAATTTTCCATTCTTCGATTTTTTATAATTTCACACAGTTCCGATTTCGTCTGTTTCGTACCTGATCAGCATTCAGGTTTTGAAGTGCTGTTTTGTATGATGAAATCTCATGTTAACCAAAGTTTTTGGCAGTGCCGTTCATGGCATCTCTGCTACAACAATTACCGTTGAAGTTACTGTTGTTCAAGGTATAAAGTTCTTCCTTGTTGGGTTGCCCGACAACGCCGTAAAGGAAAGTCAACAACGCATAGAATCGGCATTGCTACACAATGGATTTCGGATGCCAGGAAAGAAAATTGTGATCAATATGGCTCCTGCCGATATTCGAAAGGAAGGTTCTGCCTATGATCTTCCCATTGCTATTGGAATCTTGGCGGCTTCAAGTCAAATTAGTGAACAGATGCTCAGCAAAATTCTCATCATGGGAGAGCTATCGCTTGACGGAGGAATTATGCCCATTCGTGGAAGTTTGCCGATGGCAGTTCAAGCCAAATTAGAAGGTTTCGAGGGATTGATTATACCTGAGCAAAATGCACGTGAGGCCTGCATTGTGGAAGGAATTAATGTGTATCCAGCGAATTCGCTCGTTGAAGTTACAAGATTTTTATCGGGGGAAACTCAGATTCAACCCATAAAATCTGATACGCCAGATGTTTCCTCAAAAGTGGCTGATTTTTCGGAAGTGGATTTTTCAGATGTGAAAGGTCAGGAAAACATCAAGCGGGCGATGGAAATAGCAGCTGCGGGAGGACATAACCTTATATTGATTGGTCCGCCAGGCGCGGGAAAAACCATGTTGGCGAGAAGGATGCCAGGAATTTTACCACCCTTAAGTCTCGACGAAGCGTTAGAAACAACAAAGATTCATTCAGTGGCAGGCAAACTGGGAAGAATCACATCAATATTAAGGCAGAGGCCTTTTCGGGCGCCGCACCACACGATTTCTGATCTTGTTCTATTAAAGTATATTGCTTATTATTGCTGATAAATTTCGCAGTATGAAGGTTGGAATCTATTGTAGGGTGTCTTCTGATGAACAGGCGACCAAAGGGATATCAATACACGATCAAGAGAAACGTGGTATTGAATATTGTGAATCAAAAGGGTATGATTATGAGTTGTTTATAGATGCGGGATACTCCGGCACCCTTGATTTATCAAAACGTCCAAGACTAGACGCGCTTATGGATTTGGTATATGCTGATCCTAAGGAGATAGATGCCATTTACGTAACGGATTATGATAGATTATCACGTAATGTTGAGTTAGGTTTTCTGATAAAGAAAGACTTAATCAATAGCGGTGTTATTCTTATTGAGAATGGGGTTCAAATAGACCTCAAAGATGAGTCACAGGAATTGTTGGTCGGGTTAAAGAATCTTATCTCGGCTCACGAGGTTAAAAAACTTGTGTCACGATTAAAAAGAGCCCTTGAACGGAATGTTATAGATGGGAAAGTAGGAGGAGGTTATCTATATAATTATGGTTACAAGAAAGATGAGAATAAAAAAATGGTGATTGACGAGTATGAAGCAGAAGTAATTAAACGCATATATAACTCATACTTAGAAGGTGAGAGCACAAAGAACATAGCAGTTTTATTAAATAAAGATCAGATCCCAACAAAAAGAATGAGAATGAAAGATGGGTCTTTAAATGTTAAGAATAAGAATAAGAAGAGAGGTGCAACTTCTAAGGTTAAACAAACGGAGTTCAAATGGAGCCAACCCGTAATTTATAGTATATTAAAAAATACAGTTTATAAGGGTGAAAGACCTTACAAAGGCAAGACATATCCCTGTCCGCAAATCATTAATTCAGAAGTTTTTGACTTGGTCCAAAGTAAGCTTAAACAAGCAAATAATTTTAAAAACACAAATAACAAACATTTCTATCTTTTAAAAGGGTTAATGAAGTGTGGTTTCTGCGGAAGTACAATATATGGTCGTAAAAAGACGAATTTACATGATAATTACTATGCTTGTGCCGTTAAAATTAAGGGCTCTGTATGCTCGAATAAAGGAATTGGAATTGACTACTTAGATAACTTGATTTGGAAGTCGTTGATAAACTTACCTACCGACATTGAGAATTTGGTTATCAAGAATAAGTCAATATATAAAGATCGTCTATCTAACAATATCAGTTCTGTCATAGAAAAAATTGAGAAAAACTCTAAAAGGATAGATCGCTATATGGAGTTATTTGCTGATGGTGATGCTGAGAAAGACATAACACAGAAAAAAATAACAGAGCTTAATGAGGAAAACAAAGTATTCAAAGAAAGATTAAGGTTAATGAACATTGAAAACTCATTGTTTAACAACTATTTG
>CANHIS010000010.1 GCA_947460255.1 Bacteroidota bacterium | reverse complement strand
TACGTGGTGCAAGCCATGTGTGAATGAACTTACCAATATGGCCGAACTTTACGATGAGTGGAAGGAAAAAACAGGAGTGAAAATTATTGCCATTTCAATTGACGATGCTAGAAATATGACCAAGGTTGCTCCGTTTGTGAATGGAAAAGGTTGGGAATATGATGTATATCTTGATCCAAACTCAGATCTGAAAAGAGCATTGAATATTAATCTTATCCCGCACACTTTTCTTTTAAATGCGGATAAACAAATAGTTTGGCAACACAATAGTTACACTGAAGGTGATGAATTTAAGTTGTTTGAATTAGTTAAACAACTTGCAGAAGGGAAGGTTATCGCAGAGTAAACCATGAGCTATTCTTTAAAAACCGTCCTTGCATTATTGTTATTTGGAGGCTTATTAAATAGTCTTTATTCCCAGAACATTCTTACGGATCAAGCAGAACTTCATGGGAATTTTCAATTAGATGCGCAGTATTATAACATCGACACCTTAATAGGTGCGCCCATTGTGCCTGAGAAAATTCTATCCAATGGATTTATGAATCTTTGGTACACAAAGGGAAACTTCTCTGCAGGGATACGATATGAGAATTATCTTAACGTGATGCAAGGGTTTGATTCAAGATTTAAAGGGTCAGGAATCCCATTTCGATTTGCAACGTATACCAACGATAAACTTGAAGCCACAGTTGGAAATTTTTATGAACAGTTTGGAGGTGGATTAATTTTAAGAGCCTATGAAGAAAGAGGCTTAGGTTTCGATAATGTTTTGGATGGGGCAAGAGTTAAATACGAACCAATTCAAGGATTAGTGATTAAAGCGCTTGTAGCCCGTCAAAGAGCTTTTTTTTCGCTTAGTCCTGGTATTCTTCGTGGAAGTGATATTGAAGTGAATGTAAATGATGTTTTTTTTGCCGGAAAGCAGTTTAAAACTCGCGTAGTTATAGGAGCTAGTGCGCTAAGTAGATATCAAGACGATCAAGATCCTGTATATAATCTTCCGGAAAATGTTGCAGCTTTTGGAGGGCGTTTAAACGTTATACGCGGCAAATTCAATGTTGCAGCAGAGTATGGTTATAAAATAAACGATCCATCTGCTACCAATAAACTCATTTATCGGCCTGGGCAAGCATTGAACCTTTCTGCTACATACTCCACTAAAGGCTTTGGAATTCTTGTTTCAGCTAAACGCTTGGATAACTTCGATTTTCGGTCGGATAGGGCCGCAACTGGCAATGCAAACAACATAAACTTTTTACCTGCTGCTACCCGCCAGCATACCTATAATCTACCCGCTACAATCTATCCATATGCTACACAACCAAATGGCGAAATGGGCTATCAGGTTGAGCTTTCTTGGAAAATCAAAAAGGGAAGTTTATTGGGTGGGAAATATGGAACTGAAATCACGATCAATGCTTCTGGCACCAATGGCTTGGATAAGTCGCCTTCAGATAATGATACGCTTGGGTATGAATCAGAGTTTTTTAAAGTAGGGAAAGAGGTTTATTTTCGGGATTATCACATAGAAATTCACAAGAAGTTTAACAAATCTTGGAAGTCTACTTTAATGTTGCTCTATTGGGTTTACAACAAAGATGTAGTACAAGGTTTAAAGGGTTTCGGAACGATCTATGCCCCAATGGCAGTATTGGATGTTGCTTATAAAATTAACGACAAGAATACAATTCGAATCGAAGCACAATCGTTGCTCACGAAGCAAGATGAAGGATCTTGGGCGATGGGATTGATAGAATATACATATTCACCGAATTGGTTTGTAGCAATTGTGGATCAATACAATTTTGGGAATCAAATCGAAGATAAACGTATTCATTACCTTACACTCAATGCGGGTTTCATGCGCAAAGGAAATCGTATTATGGTTGGGTATGGAAGGCAACGTGCTGGTATTTTTTGTGTTGGAGGCGTTTGTAGAAATGTACCAGCATCAAATGGTTTAACAATTTCAATTCTTAGTAGTTTTTAATTGGTTAACTTAGCCATTCAAGCAATAAAGATGAAAACAAAAGCATTTTTAGCCATTGTGATCCTAATTTCAATTTTTTCCAGTTGCGATAAAATTGACGGACCATATTCAAATGCCGGTGGAGACACCGACACATCAACCTCTGGTTTTTTTCGAAAGGTATTGGTTGAGGATTTTACAGGACACAAATGTGGAAATTGTCCCGATGCAGGTGAAGCGCTCAAGCAACTGAAAGCTTTATATGGTGGTAAAATTGTTACCATGGCTGTTCACGCTGGATTTTTTGCTGAACCAAATTCAGGGGGACTTTTCACCTACGATTTTAGAACATCTGAAGGAACAGAATTAGATCAATTCTTTGGAAATTCTAACGCAGGTTTGCCAAACGGATTAATCAATAGAAAATTTTATGATGCTAACCCTATTGTAAACTTTGTCGATTGGGCTTCAAAAGTTAACGAAATCATAAACACTCCTGCAGATGCATGGATTACAATGGACCCAACTTATAATGGAGATTCTCGGTCGTTGGATGTCACTGTTAATTCAAAGATATTGAGTTCCATTTCAGATTCTCTGCAATTGGCTGTGTATATTACTGAAGACAGTATTGTAAGACCTCAAGCAGATTACTCACTTCCGTCCCCTAATCAATATATTCCAGAATATGTTCATCGTCATGCTTTCAGAGGCAGTATGAATGGTACATGGGGTACTCCTTTGTCAGTTGGTAATTCGTTTAATGCAGGTCAAGAATTTAATACACAATATAGTTTCAACCTTCCTTCAGAATGGAATGCAAATAAAATTCAATTGGTTGCAGTACTATATAAAGTTTCTACAAGAGAAGTTGTTCAAGCAGAAGAAGTTCACATCATTGAATAATGTTTAAATACCTACTTTTTAAAACCCGGTTGCTTTTAGTTTCCGGGTTTTTCTTTTCATTTTTGAAGCCAGTTTTTAATCAAAAGTTCGAGGCTGGTCTCTTGGCAGGATTGAATACAAGTCAGATTACCGGCGACAATTTTTCTGGATACAATCAGCCTGGAATTATTGGAGGCTTATGGATCTCCAGGCAAATCAATGAGAAAATGAAACTTGTTATGGAGATGGAGTATCTCCCTAAAGGGAGTCGCCGAAATCCTAAACCCAACGAACTTGACTTTTCATTTTACAGATTGCGCCTTCATTACATTGAAGTTCCGATAGTATTCAACTATAAGGCTCATAAACGATTCACACTAGAAACAGGGCTCTCTTTTGGTGCCTTGGTTGGTGTTTATGAAGCCGATGAAAATGGTCCGCTTACTGGAAACTTTGCCCCTGTAGAACAATTTAAACGTTCGGACATTTCATTTAATGCTGGAATAAATTGGTTGATCGATGACAAATGGACATTTAATGTAAGGTCTATTAACAGTATTTTCCCTGTTAGAGATTTTCAAAATCAAGTCACAACATTTTTAAATCGAGGTCAATATTCTAATTGTGTAATGGGTAGGTTCTTATACCAATTTTGAAATGAAGAGAAGGATTGTTCTCGCGGTTACCGGAGCATCAGGTTCGGTTTATGCACAAGTTTTGATGGAAAAATTGCTCCAAATTCAAGATCAAGTTGATCAAGTCGGTTTGGTTTTTTCTTCAAACGCCCGCGATGTTTGGGAATATGAACTTCAAAACAAGGATTATGAAAATTTCCCATGGAAGATTTGGGGAAAGGATGATTTCTTTGCACCTTTTGCATCAGGCTCTGCAGGATTCGATACGATGATCATTTGCCCATGTTCGATGGGCACACTTGGCCGTATTGCAGCAGGTTTATCGGATGATCTAATTACGCGTTCTGCTGATGTAATTTTGAAAGAAAGAAGGAAACTTATTTGTGTATTGAGAGATACTCCATATAGCTTAATTCACATTAAAAACATGGCTACTGTTACTGAAGCTGGCGGCATTATTTGCCCTGCAAGCCCATCTTTCTACAGCCGTCCAAATGATTTTAAGGAGCTTGCTTCAACAGTAGTAGATCGAGTGCTTGATCTTGCGGGATTCTCTATACAAACGAGCAGATGGCAACTGGATGCTTAATCTTCGAGAAATTCAATATTTCTTTTTAAGCCAAGAATACCAGTTCTTTTAACTGCAGATTTTGAGAAAAATTTCGAAAATACTTCCTCCGATAACTCTTTCCAATCCGATTTTTGCATTTCCAATAATCCATCCTTAGGAAGCAGCCTTGGTTCAGTATGGTGCTTTGCAAAACGATTCCAAGGGCAAACCTGTTGACAAATATCACAGCCGAACATCCAATTGTCGAATTGGCCTTTCATAGCTGCAGGAATTGCTTCTTTTAGTTCGATAGTGAAATAGGAAATACATTTGCTGCCATCCACTTCGTAGGGGGAAATGGCACTTGTTGGGCAAGCATCTATACATCTTGTGCAAGATCCGCAGTAGTCTTTTATTGGGCCATCAGCAATCAAGGGTAGGTCTAGAATCATTTCGGCGATAAAAAACCAAGATCCCGAATGCTTTGTGATGAGATTTGTGTTTTTTCCCATCCAACCTAAACCGGATTTAACTGCCCAAGCTTTATCCATAACTGGCGCTGAATCTACAAAAACACGGCCATCCACATCACCAACTTCTTTTCTGATAGATTCCACTAGGGAATGCAGTTTTTCTTTGATTACGAAATGGTAGTCTTCTCCATACGCATAGCTTGACAACTTTGGAGATTCAGGATCAATCTGTTTTTGAGGATTATGGTAGTTGAATAAAAGAGAAACAACAGATCTTGCTCCGGGTACAAGGATTCTTGGGTCGATTCTCTTGTCGAAGTGGTTTTCCATGTAATGCATTTTTCCATGCATTCCTCTGTTTAGCCATTGTTCGAGATTTCTTGCCTCTTCTTGCAATTGCTCGGCTTTTGAAATACCGCAATACATAAATCCTAAGCTTCTTGCGAGTTGCTTCACCACATCAGTATTTTTCTGAGCTGTAATATCGCAAGTTGTCATTTTGTAGTTAGCTGGAGTCTATGTATCGCCAAACAATCCACCTTGTCGACCTTGATGAATAATTCCGAGATGTTTATATGCTAATTCAGTGACTTCTCTCCCTCTTGGTGTACGAACAATAAAGCCTTCTTGAATTAAGAAAGGTTCGTAAACTTCTTCGATTGTTTCAGGGTCTTCTCCACATGCTGTTGCTATGGTATTTACTCCAACTGGACCTCCTTTAAATTTGTGAATAATAGTGGTCAGGATTCGGTTATCCATTTCATCTAAACCATATTTATCTACGTTTAAGGCATCCAAAGCTATATTGGTAATTGCTTTGGTGATTGAGCCGTCGCCTTTTACCATTGCAAAATCTCGAACTCTTCTTAGTAATGCATTAGCAATACGCGGTGTTCCTCGGCTTCTGCCAGCAATTTCTTTTGCTGCATCTTCATTTATGTGAACATTCAAAATCTTCGAAGACCTGCGTATGATCTTAGTCAGGAGAGCTGCATCGTAGTATGCTAATCGGGCATTAATTCCAAATCTGGCACGTAGGGGAGAAGTAAGTAATCCTGAACGCGTGGTTGCCCCAATTAAAGTGAATGGATTTAGGTTTATTTGAATTGCTCGTGCATTTGGCCCGCTTTCGATCAATATGTCAATCCGATAATCCTCCATTGCTGAATAAAGATATTCTTCAATGACTGGACTTAGTCGATGAATCTCGTCGATAAATAAAACATCATTAGCCTCTAGATTAGTAAGTAAACCAGCAAGATCGCCAGGTTTGTCTAATACTGGTCCTGAAGTAACTTTAAATCCAACTCCGAGTTCATTTGCGATAATATTAGCCAATGTTGTTTTTCCTAATCCAGGTGGCCCATGAAGCAACACGTGATCGAGAGCCTCTTCTCTCATCCGTGCAGCTTCAACAAATACTTTTAAATTATCCAGAACCTGCTGTTGGCCAGTAAAATCTTCGAATGAAGCGGGCCTGAGTACCTTTTCAAATTCCTTTTCTTTAGGGCTTAAATTGGTTTCTTCCGGATCTAGATTTGGGTTCATTGTGAGCAAATGTATTGATAGGAAGCGACTTGTGGAAAATAAAAACGTCCCGAGATTTTCGGGACGTTTCATTAAATGTCATCTATTTGATTAATGAGCGCCTTCGGCAATCTCCTTTTCAGTGAGCGGTGTTGTTTGAAGAACAAAATCTTCTTCTCTATCTGGCTTGCTGTAATCATAAGCCCAACGATGCACTTCAGGAATTTCTCCAGGCCAGTTTCCATGAATATGCTCAACTGGTGTAGTCCATTCAAGCGTATTTGATTTCCATGGGTTTTGAGAAGATTTCTGTCCTCTGAAAACACTAAAGAAGAAGTTAAACAAGAAAATGATTTGCGATACTGCAGCTAGAATAGCGAACCAAGTAACGAGTACATTAATGTCTACTAAGTCATTAAAAATTGGAAACTCAGTGTTTGAGTAGTAACGACGTGGTACACCTGCCAATCCGAGGAAGTGCATAGGGAAGAAAACTCCGTATGCTCCAGCAAATGTTAGCCAGAAGTGAGCAAATCCAAGTTTTTTATTCATCACTCTTCCAAACATTTTAGGAAACCAATGATAAACCCCTGCGAACATTCCAAAAATTGCAGCAGAGCCCATAACAAGGTGGAAGTGAGCTACAACGAAGTATGTATCATGTAAATTAATGTCTAATGCAGAATCTCCTAGTATCAGTCCAGTTACACCTCCTGTAATGAAGAAAGATACTAGACCAATTGCGAATAACATCCCTGGTGTAAATTGAATGTTTCCTTTCCACAAGGTTGTGATATAGTTGAATGCTTTTACCGCAGAAGGAATAGCGATCAAGAGTGTTGTGAAAACAAATACAGATCCTAAGAATGGATTCATACCTGTAATAAACATGTGGTGCCCCCAAACAATGAAAGAAAGAAATGCAATACCCAAAATTGAGGCAATCATTGCACGGTATCCAAAGATTGGCTTGCGAGCGTTTGTTGCAATTACTTCAGAAGTAATACCAAGTGCAGGAAGTAATACGATATATACCTCAGGGTGACCTAGGAACCAAAACAAGTGTTCGTAAAGAATTGGACTACCACCATTATGCTCTAATGCCTGACCTCCAATATAGATATCACTGAGGTAAAAGCTTGTTCCAAAGCTGCGGTCAAAAATTAACAAAAGTGCAGCAGCAAAGAGAACAGGGAAAGATAGAACACCTAAAATAGCAGTAACTAAGAATGCCCAAATAGTTAGGGGTAATCTTGTCATCGACATACCTTTAGTTCTAAGGTTGATGATCGTAACAATGTAATTAAGCGATCCAAGTAAAGAGGAAACAATAAACAATGTCATTGAAATTAACCAAAGTGTCATACCTAAGCCTGAACCTGGCATAGCTTGTTCTAGCGCACTTAAAGGAGGATAGATCGTCCATCCACCTGACGCTGGTCCTGATTCAATTGTTACAGAAAACAACATGATAACAGAAGAAGCTGCAAAGAACCAAAAGGATAACATGTTCAGGAATCCAGAAGCCATGTCACGTGCACCAATTTGCAATGGAATCAATAAATTGGAGAAAGTTCCAGACAAACCACCTGTCAATACAAAGAATACCATGATGGTTCCGTGTATTGTAACGAGTGCTAAGTAAAAGTCTGGATTAAGAACTCCACCAGGTGCCCATTTCCCTAAAATTGGTTCCAAAATAGGAAAGCTTTTTCCAGGCCAAGCAAGTTGAAGTCTAAAAACGATTGACATTAACATGGCTATAACAGCCATAAATATAGCAGTCATTAAGAACTGCTTCGCAATCATTTTGTGATCTTGCGTGAAGATGTATTTAGTAATAAATGTATCATGATGTTCATGTTCATCATCATGATCATGAGCATGAGCATGAGCATGAGCATGAGCATGAGCATGAGCATGCTCATGTTGGTGAACCCCAGGTAGAATCTGAACATCGTGTTCAGGGTGTGTGTTGTTTGAATCCATTGCTGACATATCGGCCTCCGTGTTTTCTTGTTTGCTTTTAAATCTTAGACTGTTACTTGTCTAATGTAGCTGTAGCGGTTGATTCTTGGTTTGTTGCTGCTGTTTGTGTAGCTGCTGCTTTGGTTTGAGCCCAGGTTTTTTGTTCAGCAAGCCATTTCAAATTATCTTCTTTTGATTCAACTATGATATCCATTTGCATATTGTAATGCGCAGCACCACAAATTTTGTTGCATAGTAAAACGTAATTGAATTCAGGATTGTTCAATTTTTCGCGCATTTCTGCTGTTGTGATTGTTGGCGTAAACTCAAACATTGTTTCCATTCCTGGTACACAATTCATTTGGGCTCTAAAATGCGGCATATATGCACTGTGTATAACATCTCTTGATCTGAACTTGAATTGAACTGGTTCCCCTTTAACTAGGTGGAATTCGCCCTTAACGATAATATCATCGTCTGATTTCGAATCTTCAATTAGACCTAGATCATTACCTTCACCAATCGTACGAAAATCTGATCTTCCTAAGGTGTTGTCTTTACCGGCATATCTTGCAGTCCAATCGAATTGCTTCGAGTAAAGTTCAATTACAGTGGCTTGTTTGTCGCCTGGATAGATCACATCGTTCCAAACAGTTAATCCGTAAGCAATAAGTCCTGTGAGGACAACTGCTGGAATAACTGTCCAGATTAGTTCTAGTTTGTTACTGTGCGCAAAGTATGTAGCACGTTTTCCTGTTTTTCCAGCGTGTTTGTATGCTTGGAAAACTAGTACGATGTGTGTAAGGATAAAAACAACAGTAATGAGAGCTAACGTTGTGTAGAACAAATTGTCTATAGCTGGACCGTGTGCAGAAGCAGCTTCTGGAAGAATCTTATCACCATAAGCATAAAGTTGCCAAGCGCAGAAGCCGAAGAAGGCAATTAGAAATACTACCCAAAGATTCCCTTGGTTTCTATTTTCTGCATCGGTTATGATGTCATCTTTTCTATTGTTGCGCAGTTCAGCTGAAAGAGCAGCAATAGACATTACGCGAATACCCGCGAGCACAAATAAAACGATAACTGCAAGAATCAGAAAAGTCATAATCAGGCTGTTCTTTTAGGTGATGATGAAAATTAAATGTGGTGGTGAACACTTTCTTCGTAGAAAATGTGAGTTGGATTGTCAACTGGACGACTTGATAACTTCTTTAACACGATAAATCCGAACAAACCAAGGAAGCCTAGCATAGTTCCAATTTCAACCCATCCAAGATGCCAGTGGTCTTTTAAAACACCTGGTGTTATCATAACAAAGTTATCGCTCCAATGTCCAATCAAAATGATAACTCCAACCACCTTTAATAGAGCAAAGTTTCTTTTAGAAGCTCTCTTCATTAAAACAAGGAAGGGGAAGAAGAAGTTTAAAAAGAGATTAAAAATGAACAAGAATTTGTAATTCTCGAATCGATCCATGTAATAAGTTACTTCCTCAGGAATATTAGAATACCAAATCAACATAAATTGAGAGAACCATAAGTAAGTCCAAAAAACTGAGAAAGCAAACATGAACTTTCCAAGGTCATGAATATGGCTATCATTTACTTCTGGCAATAAACCTTTTTCTTTTAGGTGAAGAACAAGTAAAGTGATTATTGTTAACGCACTAACAAAGAAACCTGCAAAGGTGTACCAACCAAACAGTGTTGAGAACCAGTGCGTGTCTATAGACATGATCCAATCCCAAGATGAAGTTGATGATGTTACAGCAAAAAATACTAAGAAGTAAGCTGCTAGGCTTTGGCTTTTCTTCCAAGCTTTTACATCATATCCTTGACGTTCAATTTCAGACCTATTCATAAATGCTCTGTAAAAAAGCACCCAACCAGCTAAGTAAACAACTGTTCTAATGATGTAAAAGACAGGGTTTAAGAAGGCCGATTTACCTGCAATTATTTCATCATATTCTGGGCTTCCTTCCGTTGTAACTGCTGGATCAGCCCAGTGGTAGATATGATTCATGTGCAAGGCCGACATGATAACAACAATTCCGAAAATACCAGCTCCGTATGGTAGAAAACTAGCAATAGCTTCCATTGGTCTTTTCACTGTGGCAGACCAACCCACTTCGGCGGCGTATTGAATTGCCATGAAAAATAAAGCTCCAAGACCAATCGCCATAAAGAAAAAGGCATTGTGTAAAAGAGTAGGCCAAGCGCGATGAGAATCTGCGATAAATCCTCCTGCTAGGCTTAACAGCCCGATACCCATCAGGATAAAACAGATGTTTTTGGTTTTGGAGGTGAATGTGTAATTCATTGTGACTCAGTTGAAGCGTCCGTAGGTCAATTATTTTTTAGTTACAGCAGCTGTTGCTGTAGTATCAATTGGTGATTTTGCAGTTGTGTCGGAAGCAATTGATGTTCCTAAACCTTCAGCCCGAAGTTTCTGCACGTAATGTACTACTGCCCAACGTTCAGCGTAGTTAATTTGTGAAGCATGAGAGCCCATCATATTCTTACCGAAATACAATGTGTGATACATCTTTCCTTCTGGTAGAAGTTTAAGAGCCTCACTGTAGTAAGAGGGAACACCTGCAAATTTGTCTTTTTGAACCAGTATGCCATTTCCATCACCTTTTTCACCATGACAGTGAATGCAGAAGTTTGTATATACTGTTTTTCCCTTTGCTAAGATAGCCTCAGAAACAGGGTAAGGATTAGTCAAACTTAATCCAGCCGCTTCATATCCTTCATTTGTATTTGGATATTGATAAGGCTCGTAATAAGGGAGCGTTTCATCATTAAATCTAGGTACAGTTCCAGCAACAGGTTTTAGAGCAGATCCATTTTCGCTGAAAGGACTTTCTCCATATGCCTCGTAGGCAGGTCCTCGATACATATCTGGCATGTATTCTAAACCAGGACTTAATGGATCACCAGTACAAGATTGAAGAAACAATCCACCTGCAAAAACAATAGATACCGGTAAGATCAGTTTACTCAGTTTTTTCATCAGTAAGATTATTACAGTTCTTTTTGATTGATTTCAATGGCCCCAGTATTTCTAAGTACTGAGATGATCTCACTTCCTGCAACCTTTTTATTGTCTGCAGTTTGAATTTCCATGATAAATTTATCATCAGTAGAGCGAGGATCAGGATTGTGCGCTTTTCTTCCTGGGTAAATTTTGTTTACCAAAAGATAGCTGAGTACCATTCCATGCGCTGCGCAAAAAACAGTTAACTCGAATGTAACTGGAATAAAGGCTGGCATGTTCTGAAACCAAGAAAAACTAGGCTTACCACCAACATTCATTGGCCAATCATGAATCATCATGTACCATGTCATCAATACCGCCATAGACGTACCAAACATGCCGTAAAAAAATGCAGCATTTGAGAGTCTAGTAGGCTTTATACCAATAACAGGATCTAATCCGTGAATAGGAAATGGTGAAAATACATCACGAATCTTTACTCCTTGTCCTCGCAATGCCTTAGCACTGCTTATCAGAACTTCTTCGTCGTCGAAAACGCCGTATATAATTTGTTTGCTCATGACCTTTTAGTGGTGCGGAGGTTTAGGATTTTCACTAGTTGATTTCAATATTGTCTTCAACTCGTTCAAAGCAATTACAGGGAATGTTCTTGAAAACAATAAGAACAAAGTAAAAAATATTCCTATTGTACCGAGAAAAATTCCAATATCAATGAATGTTGGGTGGAACATAGTCCAGCTTGATGGGAGGTAATCTCTGTGAAGTGATGTTACAATGATTACGAATCTCTCGAACCACATACCAATATTCACAAAAATTGAAATGATGAATGTTGCAAGCAAACTCTTTCTGATCTTCTTAAACCAAAAAAGTTGAGGAGTAATTACGTTGCAAGTCATCATCGACCAATATGACCACCAATATGGACCTGTCGCTCTGTTCAAGAATGCATATTGCTCATATTCAACACCAGAGTACCATGATACAAACAATTCTGTTAAGTAAGCTACACCAACGATTGAACCAGTGATAATGATGATTTTATTCATCGACTCAACGTGCGCTATTGTTATGTAATCTTCCAAGTGCAGCACCTTACGCATAATAATCAAAAGCGTAAGTACCATAGCGAAACCAGAAAAGATCGCACCCGCCACGAAATAAGGAGGAAAAATTGTTGTGTGCCATCCAGGAATTACAGATGTCGCAAAGTCCATTGATACAATCGTGTGAACTGAAAGTACAAGTGGCGTTGAAAGTCCAGCGAGTACTAAGGAGACTTCCTCAAAACGAGACCATTGTTTTGCAGATCCTGACCATCCAAATGAAAGAATGCTGTATATTTTTTTCATTCGCGGCTTCACTTGACGGTCGCGAATCGTTGCAAAGTCAGGAATTAAACCAGTATACCAAAAAACCAATGATACCGTAAAATATGTCGAGATTGCGAAAACGTCCCACAAAAGAGGAGAATTAAAATTCACCCACAGCGATCCAAATGTATTCGGTAGAGGGAGAACCCAATAAGCCATCCATACACGACCCATGTGCATAACAGGGAAAAGTGCAGCGCATATTACAGCAAAAATAGTCATTGCTTCTGCGGATCTGTTGATCGACATTCTCCATCTCTGGCGAAATAGTAATAGGATCGCAGATATAAGGGTACCAGCGTGACCGATACCTACCCACCAAACGAAGTTAGTAATATCCCATGCCCAGCCTACTGTTTTGTTGAGTCCCCAAACACCTATACCAGTTCCGATAGTGTAAGCAAAACAAGCAACTCCCCACAAAGCAAGCAGTGCAGAAATAGTAAATAGAATTTTGAAAAGACCATTTGCTTTGCCTTCTATTGGCTGTGCAATGTCTTCCGTGATCTGATGATAGGTTTTGTCTCCTAATATCAGCGGTTCCCTAACCGATGCAGAATGATTTGACATATCTTATCGCGAATGCTGTTAAGTTAAGCTTTTGAGGTTGCAGGTTTGTTTCTAATCTTGGTTAAGTAGTAAACAGATGGTTGTGTGCCCACTTCTTCCAATAACTGATATTTTCTCTCGTCGTTCCAAGCTTTGCGAACAGCAGAGTTTTCGTCGTTGAAATCTCCGAAAGTAATAGCGTGTGTTGGACAAGCTTGTTGACATGCTGTTTTGATACTTCCATCTACAGGTCGTTCACTCTTCTTCTTAGCAGTTAGTTTTCCTGCTTGAATCCTTTGAACGCACATAGAACATTTCTCCATAACACCGCGGCTTCTAACCGTTACATCAGGATTAAGTACCATTTTGCCCATGTCGTCGTACATGTTGAAATCGAATACTTCGTTTTCATTGTAACGGAACCAATTGAATCGACGAACTTTATAAGGACAGTTGTTAGCGCAGTAACGAGTGCCAATACAACGGTTGTAGGTCATTTGATTTAGACCTTCAAGACTATGCGTAGTTGCCAATACTGGACATACTGTTTCACAAGGTGCTTGATTGCAATGCTGACACATTACAGGTTGGAAAACAACTTCTAACGAATCGTCAGTAGCTGGAACTTCCATTTTGAGAAATTTGTCAATAGCGCCAACACCTTCTTTTTCAGCAACATCTTCGTTCATGCTGCTTGTGAAGTAACGATCGATGCGCATCCAATGCATTTCGCGACTTCTACGAACCTCATCTTTACCTACAACAGGGACATTATTTTCTGCTGTACAACTTACTACGCATGATCCACAACCAATACATGAGTTGAGATCAATTGCCATGTTCCAAAAGTGGTTCTTGTACTCAAAGTTCTGCCAAAGATCTAGTTCTTGTGGAGTCGCCTTGCCGTCTTTACCAACATTTTTTAGATTGGTTGCTAGGAGAAGCTCTTCATTACCAGCCCTTGAGTCCTTTTTGTATTCCTCAAGAGTAGTCTCTTTAACTATCTGGCGTCCCATCATTGTGTGATGGGTCTGTGTTGCTGCGATGCTATACTTTGCAGTGCTTGCCGAAATGCTTGCACCAGAGACATTGTATTGGAAATAGCCTGACGCATTTCCAATTATTGAAAAGGCGTTAGCGCCAATTCCATTTGCTGTTTTTCCTGCAGCTGTTCTTCCGTATCCAACTGCAATTGCAATTACGCCTTTCGGTAGGCCTGGTTGCGCAACGGTTGGCAATGATATTTTTTTTCCAGCAACTGAAATTTCTACTACATCAGAAAGTTGCTCTTGGCCCATTAAGATGTTGAAACCTTTATCCTTCATTTCATCAGGATTCATCAACACGTAATTGTCCCAAGTAACCTTAGTAACAGGGTCAGGTAATTCTTGAAGCCAAGGGTTATTTGCTTGAGCTCCCCAGCCAATTCCAGTTTTTTCGTAGATAACTACTTCGAAACCATTCGCTGAAGATGCAGATGCTACTAAAGTGGAAGCTGCTGCCGACAAATCCGAAACAGGTTTAGATTCAACTGCAACGGGAATAATTTTCGCATCAGTAGCTACTGTTTTATCACTTAATTCTGCGACTAAGGAATCACTTGAACTGTTTTTTGTTAGGAGTCCAGTATTTAATGTTTTATTCCAGAAGTTTGAGAATCCACCCATTTCTCCAGATGTTGGATACATTGTGGCCTCCCAATTTTTAGCTATAAAATCATGAGCATTACTTGGATTTCCTGACCAATTAAGCAGGCTTTCAAGTGCTTCTCTTGTGGAACCAAGTGGATTAATTACAGGCTGACCTAGAGTGAAATGACCTGTGCGAGGGTTAGCGTCAGTCCAACTTTCTAGGTAATGACTGTTTGGTGCTACGATTTTGCATGAAGAAGCAGTTTCATCAGCTACGTCAGATAAAGAGATACTCAAATCTACTTTTGAAAGTGCAGACTTGAATGCTTCTCCATTCGGAAGAGAATAAACTGGATTTGTTCCATGGATGATCAACGCGTCTACCTTCCCTGCATTCATTTCAGAAACGAGGTTTGACACAGCAGCATCATTTCCTTGTCTTGTGAAATCTACAATTGAAGTGTTGATAGTTGAACCATACGCACCTAGGTATGCATTGATGCCGTTCACAACTTGCTGAATAGCTGGGTCGTTAACTCCACAAACCACTAATGCTCTACCCTTGAATGAAGCAAGTTCTTTAGCCACTTCAGAAATTGCGTTGTCTTTGTCTGTAGATTTTGTAGATAAAGAACTTCCTGTTAGTTTGTTGTAGATTGAAATCGCTGCTAAACCCAATTGTGAAGGTTTTAGGGAAATCCTTCTGTCAGCATTTGAGCCAGTAAGAGATAATAATGACTCTATCTGAATGTGACGAGACATTTCCTTCTTTTCTTTATTCACCTTGCGCTTTGATGCGTATTGACGTGAATACTCTATTGGAGAAAGCCAATTTGAAAGAAAGTCACAGCCTATACCCAATACAAAATCTGCTTTGTCAAAATTATATGTTGGGATCATGGCAGAGCCATGCGTTACAAGATGCGCATCTGCGATTGCCTTTTGTGAAACAGCATCGTAAGAAACAACTTGCGTAGTTGGATATTTAGTAGTGAACTCAGCTACAGCAGCCTTCAATGAAGGACTAATAATAGTTGATGTTAAAATTCTAATGTTACCACCTCTTCCTGCTATTGCTGCAAGTTTGGTTTTCACCTCATTATCTAATGCAATCCATTCTGCTGGTTTCCCGTTCATTTGAGGTTTTCTCAAACGATTAGAATCATAAAGTGACAAAACAGATGCTTGCATTCTAGCAGTTGAACTTCCGTTTGTAATTGAACAAAGTTCGTTTCCGTCTACTTTAATTGGCCTTGCTTCTCTAGTTTTAATTACAACACTAGCGAAATCCTGACCATCCCAGTAAGAAGATGCATAATAGTTTGCAACACCTGGAGTTATCTCCTCTGGCTTGTTTAGGTATGGAATTGCTTTCCTTACTGGCGCTTCACAAGCGGCCAATGATGCTGCGGTAACACTAAAACCAAGTACCTTTAAAAAGTCACGTCGGTTTGTATTGGTGTTTACCAAATTGTCATCCCCTAGAAATTTATCTACAGGAAGTTCTTCAGAGAATTCATTCTGTTTTAGGTTAAGAAATTCAGGTGTTTCCTGTAATTCTTCAATCCCTTTCCAGTATTTCTTAGTATTGCTCATACTTGATGTAAGTCCGGTTTGATAAATATGGATCAGTAATGACACTTAGAGCATTCCAGTCCGCCGATTGAACCAATTGTAAACTTGTCGCCTTTCTTGTAAGAAGGGTCATTCACAAATTTCTTATGTAGTTCTTCGTAATACTTATTGTCTTTGTAGTCGACTTCAGTTTTTCTGTGGCAATCAATACACCAGCCCATGGTGAGCGGAGAATATTGTTGTACTACTTCCATTGAATCGATTGGACCATGACATTCAGTACATTCAATTTTTCCAACAGCTACGTGTTGACTGTGATTGAAATATGCATGGTCAGGAAGTGAGTGTACTCGAATCCACTGGATTGGTTTTTGATTTTTCCCGTAGGTGCGTGTCTCTGGATTGTAGTCGAGCGCAGCGTAAATCTTACCAATTTCTTCTTTGCCGTATGTTGGTCCTTCTTGAATGTACATATGGCAATTCATACAAACATTAGCTGATGGAATGTTTGCATGTTTTGATTTTTCAACTCCACTGTGACAATAAACACACGCAATCTGATTGTCTCCAGCGTGAAGCTTGTGTGAAAATTTGATTGGCTGTTCTGGTGCATATCCTTGAAATACTCCAATACCCAACAATCCATCCCAGCCTTGTTTTGCAACCCACACGATAAGAAGTAGACTTATAATTGCTACCAGCTTCTTATTTCCAGATGCCCAGTGTTTAAAATTCTCGACTGGCGTTCTAACTGGTTTAGGCTCCACTATTAGGCCTTTCTTTTCATTTACTAAAGATTCTAGTGAGCCCTTAACAGATCCTAATACTGAAACTAAAACGAGAAGAATGATTCCTACACCAAGAAGGATAAAAGCATAAGTATCCGAGGATGTTTCTGCTGTTGGCGCAGTTGAAAGTGCTTTATCATCGGTTGTAGTTGTGGACGCTGGCGCATCACCACCTTTATCTGTCCAATCTATCAATGCAATAATTTCTGCATCTGATAGATTCTGAGCAGGCATTACTGATTTACCATATTGTTCAAACAGTTTGTTTGCATATGCATCACCCGTAGCTAAAAAGGCGGTTGAATTCTTGATCCATGAGATCAATTTAGCCTCATCAGGCCATCTGCTTCTAACGCCTTTTAAACCTGGACCAATTAATTTTTGGTCAGTAGGCTTGTGACATGAAGCACAATTGGCTTTAAATAGCTTAGCTGCGTCTTGCGCTTCAATAGCGGATGACTGCAGAAACAGCGCCATAAAGATGGCGAACGTAGAAATTAATCTTATCTTGAATCGATGCATAGAAAGGAAGGTGTGGTAACCTATTTCACTTTTTTACGGCTGCAAATTTAACCGTTAACCCATTCGATAATGAGTTTTTTTTACTTGAATCGTAATTTGGAATTAATCTAAATAAGAGAGGTTCTTTTTGATATTCCTGCTTTTTAAGATTTGCAGAATGAAGTTATTTCAGAGTATTTCGTATGTATTCATAATCAGCACAATAATGATACTATTGTAGATTTCTCAAGAATGTTGAGTTTGTTAACCATGTCGTCTTACTTTTGTAGTCCAATACAATTTCAATGAAATTTTTTTTCACTTGCTGGTTGATTTTCTCTGGTTGCCAAGTTTTTGGGCAAGCACCTTCAAACAATTTTTCAGATTCCTTAGCGAAGCCCGGTGTTCTCTTCTTTACTTATGACTCAGGAATTGAGGAGCTTATTGAAAAATACAAGAAGAGTAACTATTCGAATTCTGGTGTTGAAGGATACAGGGTACAAATTTTTACAGGAGCAGGCAACGATTCAAAAAGTAAAGCAGAGTCTGCTCTGCAAGAGTTTTTGTCAAGTTTTCCTGATGAGGTAGGTTATCTAACTTATCAGCAACCTAATTTTAAAGTTCGTTGTGGCGACTTTAGATCGAAATCAGAAGCCCGGAAACTAATGAAGAAAATCTCTTATCAGTATCCGGGCTCGTATATTGTTAAAGACAATATTAAGGTCGACTAAGCTTTACAATTTTCTCTTTATTTCAACATTTTCATATCCTTCAATGATGTCGCCAACTTTGATGTCGTTGAAATTGTGAATATTCAAACCACACTCGTATCCAGTTGCCACTTCCTTTACATCGTCTTTAAATCGTTTCAAGGATCCTAGGTCTCCAGAATATACAACAATGCCATCTCTGATCAATCGGATTTTGGTATTTCTATTGATTTTTCCATCCAATACATAACATCCGGCTACCGTTCCAACGCGAGTGATCTTGAATACATCGCGAACTTCAACATTGCACACGATTTTTTCTTCAAACTCTGGAGCAAGAAGACCTTCCATAGCTGATTTGATTTCTTCAATTGCATTGTAGATAATTGAATAGAATCTCATATCAATCTCTTCAGTTTCAGCCAGTTTTCTGGCGCTTGAAGAAGGACGCACTTGGAAACCAACGATGATTGCATTTGATGCGGATGCTAACAAAACGTCGCTTTCGGTAACTTGACCCACAGATTTATGGATGATATTTACCTGAATTTTCTCAGTTGATAATTTAAGCAATGAGTCAGATAGTGCTTCAACTGACCCGTCCACGTCACCTTTTACGATGATGTTTAACTCCTTAAAGTCACCAATAGCGATACGTCTTCCGATTTCATCAAGCGTGATGTGCTTGTGCATTCGAATTCCTTGCTCACGCTGAAGTTGCTGACGTTTGTTTGCGATTTCCCGAGCTTCACGTTCGTCAGCCATCACATTAAACTTGTCGCCTGAAGAAGGTGCGCCACTTAGACCAAGCATTTGTGCAGCTTGTGCAGGGCCTGCCTCCTTAATTGGCGCTCCACGTTCGTTAAATAATGCCTTAACACGACCGCTGTGAGGACCAGCTAAAACAACATCACCAATTCTTAAAGTTCCTGATGTAACCAATAATGTACTTACGTACCCTCTTCCTTTATCGAGTTCCGATTCGATAATTGTTCCCATAGCACGTTTGCTAGGGTTTGCTTTCAAATCAAGAATTTCTGCCTCGAGTAATACTTTTTCAAGAAGCAATTCAACATTTTTACCTTGCTTGGCTGAAATTTCTTGAACTTGGTACTTACCGCCCCAATCCTCAACAAGAATATTCATTTGAGCAAGTTGCTCTTTTATTTTTTCAGGATTAGCACCAGGTTTATCAATCTTATTGATGGCAAAAACCAATGGTACTTGAGCAGCTTGGGCGTGGTTAATTGCCTCAATTGTTTGAGGCATAACACTATCATCTGCAGCTACAACTATAATCGCAACGTCTGTTACTTGCGCTCCACGAGCACGCATGGCTGTGAAAGCCTCGTGACCTGGAGTATCTAGGAAAGTGATTTTTTTCCCATTCTCCATCATTACGTTGTAGGCGCCAATGTGCTGGGTAATTCCTCCTGCCTCACCGGCGATTACGTTGGCCTTTCTGATATAATCCAACAATGAAGTTTTACCATGGTCAACGTGACCCATAACAGTAACAATTGGCGGACGAGAAATCATCTCCTCCTCATTGTCTTCTTCTTCACGAATTGCTTCCTGAACTTCTACACTTACGAATTCAACTTTATAACCGAATTCATCGGCTACGATTGTTAACGTTTCTGCGTCAAGTCTTTGATTGATGGATACGAAGAGACCTAAAGACATACAGGTTGAAATAATTTCATTCACCTGAACATTCATCATTTTGGCCAACTCATTAGCAGTTACGAACTCAGTAACTTTAATGATTTTCTCCATGTTATCCATTTCTGCTTCTTCTTGAGCAGCACGGAAATCTTCTCGTTTCTGTTTTCTATACTTTGCAGATTTAGATTTTTGTTTGCCCTGACTAAGTCGAGCCAACGTTTCTTTAATCTGTTTTTGAACTTCCTCTTCAGTTAATTGAGGTTTTGGCGCTGGCGCTGGGCGTCCACCTTGCCCACCTGGACGAGGTCGGTTACCTTGGTATTGCCCACCACCTGATCCTCCACCAGGTCTTTGTTGTTGTTGTTGGGATTGTTGCTGAGGTTGGCCTGCATTAGGATTTGTTCCAGGTGTTGGACCGTTTTCAATGCGTTTGCGCTTTTTCTTTCCTGCCTGATTTCCACCAACACCAGGATTAGAAGATGAAGCAACTGGTTTCTTTGGCGTAGGTGGAGCTAATTCAATCTTACGAAGAATTGTAGGACCTTCTAGTTTTTTACGCTCAATTCTGAATGGCTCGTCGGATGGTTTCTCTTCTGGAGCTACTTCAGTTGCTGTTGGTTCAACAATAACTGGCAAATCAGTTGAAGGTGCCGCCTCTATTGTTTTAACTATTTCTAAGGGGACCTCAACTTTTTTTGGAACGTCGGCAACAACTTCCGGAGTTACTTCTTTAACGGATTCTGTTTGTTTTGAAACTTCAACTTTGGGCTCTGTTTTTTTAAGATTCTCTGGAGCTTTAGTTTTGGGCTCTTCTTTCTTTTTCCCTTTGCTTAAGGCACTTAAGTCGATTGTTCCAAGAACTTTCGGACCAGTTGGAGCTTGAGTTTCTGCTCGAAATGGCTCTTCTGAAGTTTGAGTAATTACCTCTGGAGCTTTTTCAATCTCGACCTTAACCGGTTCTGGTTCTACTACAATCTCAGAAACAATTTCCTGCACTGGTGCTGGAACTGGTGCCGTTTCGATAATTGGCTCAGGTTCAACTTCCTTTTTAAGTTCAACAGGTTCAGGTTTAAATCGTTCTGCAACAGGGTTGTTGAGATTTTTAACAAGCACCTCTTCTGGTTCGTTGTCTGAATCATCGTGGCGTTGGATTGTCGGTTGAGAATCGTCCAATGCAACCGTTTCTCTTTTGAGACGAGTTTGGATGATTTTCTTGGATTCTTCCTTTGCATCTTTTTCTGCACCGTAGGCTTTTATCAAAAGCCCATACATGTCGTCGGTGATTTTCGAGTTGCGGCTGATATCATCGAAACCTTTGCCGACTAGAAAATCAATAACTGTTTGCACCCCAACATTGAGTTCGGTGGCAACTTTACTTAATCTTTTTACTGTTGATGCTTCTGACATCCGGTATTTATTGGTTTATCGGGTTTTCACCCATTCTTTATTCAAATTCTGACCTGAGGATTCTCATCACTTCTTTGATTGTTTCTTCTTCTAGATCAGTGCGTTTCACGAGATCATCTACAGGCAATTCGAGAACACTTTTCGCGGTATCGCAGCCTACATTCTTCAATTCATCGAGAATCCAGCTGTCGATTTCATCTGCAAATTCATCCAAATCAACATCTTCACTGTCAATTTCAGAATCGCGGTAAACATCAATTTCATAACCCGCCAAACGACTTGCTAGTTTGATGTTCAAGCCACCTTTACCAATTGCAAGCGATACCTGATCGGGTTTCAGGTAAACTTCAGCACGCTTAGTTGCTTCGTCTAACTTAATCGAAGTGATCTTGGCAGGACTTAAAGCACGTGTTATATATAAGGAGTTGTTATTGGTGTAGTTAATCACGTCGATGTTTTCGTTCTTTAATTCTCGAACGATTCCATGAATTCTCGAACCTTTCATTCCAACGCATGCACCAACAGGGTCGATACGTTCATCGTATGATTCAACTGCAACCTTAGCTCTTACACCAGGCTCGCGAACAATTTTTTTGATTGTAATCAAACCATCAAAAACTTCTGGAACTTCTTGCTCGAATAATTTCTCCAAGAATGCCGGTGAGGTTCTAGAAAGGATTATTTGCGGATTGTTGTTTTTCATTTCAACACGCAAAACAACAGCACGGGCATTTTCACCTTTTTTATAGAAATCGCTCGGTATCTGTTCTGTTTTTGGGATTACAAGTTCGTTGCCTTCTTCATCTAAGATTAGAACTTCTTTTTTCCAAACTTGATAAATTTCTCCAGATACAATTTCTCCAATACGGTTTTTGTATTTCTGATAAACAGAGTCCTTTTCAAGTTCAGAAATTCTCGCAACTAGATTCTGACGGAATGCAAGAACAGCTCTTCTTCCGAAGTCGTTTAAGTGCACCTCTTCAGAAACTGCTTCACCAACTTCGAAGTCAGGTTCGATCTTAATTGCATCTGTGTATCCAATTTGTTTGTTGGGATCTTCAATAGCATTATCCTCAACAATTTCTCGGTTTCTCCATACTTCAAGATCCCCTTTGTCGATGTTGATAATGATATCGAAATTTTCATCCGAACCATACTTCTTGATAATCATGTTGCGAAAAACATCTTCAAGAATTCCCATCATGGTAGCTCTATCAATGTTTTTGAATTCCTTGAATTCTGCAAATGATTCGATCAGTGCGGCGTGTTCCATTTTTTAGCTGCAGTTGATTATGAAAGTTTAATCACCAGTCGTGTTTCCAAAATGTCTTTCATTTGAAAAGTCATATCAGGATTTACATCCGATGGTTGATTTTTATTGTTTTTGTTTCTCTTTTCTTTTGAAGCAATAATCGAAATCGAGGATTCGTTTGCAGCGGTCAATTTTCCTTGATGCTTTAACCCGTCTCGAAGTTTAATATCAACTTCTTGGCCCATATATTTTTTGAACTGCCGAATTGATTTGAAAGGTTGATCTATTCCTGGAGAGGAAACCTCCAATTCAAAATCCTCTTGTTCACGATCAAGCGAGTGCTCGATATGTCTGCTAAGCGCTATACAATCGCTGATTGAAACATGGTTGTCGTTTTCAATGAGTACCATGATCTTATTCGTAGAACTTACTTTAATATCAATTAAGTAGTTCTCTGAATCTGCTAGAAATTGTTCAGCAAGCTTTATGAGTTGATCCTTTTTTATCATTCGACTGATTAAGAATAAAAAAAGGGACACTGTCCCCTTCTCCTTTTTTAAGCCGCTGCAAAAGTATAACAAGAAATTCAATTGAACAAAAAATCATTTCACTCATTTTTTACTGTTGAATATGAGTAACAACTCTCATATATAATGTAGGTGAATTGTTAGAAAGATTGCGATAAATAGGAAATTTTGTTCGGTGAAGATTAAAACCAACTTTCTGTATATTTGCCCGAAATCAAGTTTTAAACAACTCTTTAAACACAACCCCACTCACTTTAATTCATCTAAACAATGAGCAGCAATCAGAAATCAGTTGAAAGTGGTATCGGAGCCTTTTTTGCGGCATCGGTAATTCTATCTTCAATTATCGTATCAGTTTTAGTATTCATGTTTGTAATGGGCGATCCTTCGCACTTTGAAGGTGGCGATCCAGAATTAGGACACCCTCATCCTGGAGATATTCTAGGTATCGTTTACAAAGGAGGTTTCATTGTACCTATTTTGATGTCGATTGTGGTAATCATCATTGCTTTCTCTATCGAAAGATTTCTTACTATAAGCAAAGCAAAAGGTCGCGGTAAACTAAATGTTTTCATCCGCAATTTGCAGAACATGGTTAACAATAACCAAATTGAAACAGCTGTTGCAGAATGCGATAAGCAAAAAGGATCTCTTGCAAATGTTATGAAAGCAGGTCTTCAGCGTTTCAGACTTCTACAAAACGATACGTCTATGGACAAAGACCAAAAGGTTGTTGCAATGCAGAAGGAACTTGAAGAAGCTACAGCACTTGAACTTCCTATGTTATCAAAGAATCTTGTAATCATTTCTACATGTGCCTCTATTGCGACACTTGTTGGTTTGATCGGTACTGTACTTGGAATGATTAAAGCATTCTCGGCTCTTGCTCAGGCAGGTGCTCCAGATGCAGTTGCTCTAGCGAATGGTATTTCTGAAGCCTTGATCAACACTGCTCTTGGAATTACTGGTTCTACAATCGCAATTATCATGTACAACTATTTCACAACACAGATTGATAGTTTGACATATAAAATCGACGAGTCAGGATTTTCTCTTGTTCAGTCATTTGCATCTCAATCTAAGTAATCTTACCAGCAACAGAAGGCGATGCCAAAGATAAAAATGCCCAAAAACAGTCCTTCCATCGACATGACGCCGATGGTGGATCTGGCTTTTCTACTGGTTACGTTCTTCATGCTCATCTCACAGTTTCGTGCCGAAGAAGCAGCTGTGATTGATATCCCTTCCTCCGTTTCGGACCTGAAAATTCCAGAAAAAGATCTACTCATGATTCTTGTTGATAAACAAGACCGTGTGTTTTTTAACCTTACTGGAAAGGAAGAACGCGTGAAGGTGCTGGAGAAAATTGGAGAAAAGTATAAAGTAGTCTTCAACGCGGAACAGAAAAAAGAATTCTCAAACATGGCTTCTTTTGGTGTTCCGGTGAAACAACTTCCCGCATACCTCGATGCAGGTTCTACAGATAGAAAAAAACTGGCAGAACAATCTAAGGGTATTCCTATTGATTCCTTGAACTGTGAAATTTGCGATTGGATTTACTTTTCTCGTAAAACCGCTCCTAAATTCCGTGTTGCTATTAAAGGGGATCAAGTTACAAGCTATCCAGTGGTGAGAAAAGTGATGAATTACCTGCAAGATGACAACATCGGGAAGGTGAACAAATTCAATTTAATCACCAATATGGAAACTGGTCCGTCGAATTAATTTCGGACACTTTTGAACTTTAAATTTCGTTTTAACATAACCGTTAAAAAAATAGAGAAATGGCTGAAATGAACACCGACGATGGTGGCGGTGGGAAAAAGAAGCATGGTAAGAAAAGAGCAAAAAAATCCTCTACCCGAATCGATATGACGCCGATGGTAGATTTAGGATTCCTTCTTCTAACCTTCTTCATCCTCACTACCACTTTCAACAAGCCGCAGGCCATGCAGCTTACTATGCCAAAGAAGGACAAAGACATCCCTCTCGATGACCAAAGTAAGGTGCCTGCTGACCATACAATGAACGTACTACTTACCAAAGACAATGTTGTTTATTGGTATTTTGGTATGGCTGATCCTTCTAAAGGAGCACTCCCTGCGCTGAACAAAGCATCTTATGGTCCTAATGGGCTCAGAAAAGTGCTTATTGCAGAGAACAACAAACGCCATCGTGCATATGACGAGATCGAGAAATTGAAGAAAGATGTGGCTTCCGGAAAACTACCTAAAGACTCTTTAGGTAAGAAAAAGGGAGACTTCTTCTCTGATAAAACTCGCAAAACCAGTATTCTAGTAGTTCTTTTGAAACCTGATAAAGACGCAAAGTACAAGAATATCGTTGACGCTTTAGATGAAATGGCCATTTGTAATGTTGGTACTTATGCGCTTCTTGAAGCAAATGAGGTAGAAGACCAAATGATTGCAAACGCAAATACTTTCCAATAAACCAACTCACGAAAATTATGGCTGAATTACTTCAGATTAAAGACTTCGATGAGATTGTTTTCGAAAAACGAAACAAGGAATACGGCGCTTATGAGCTTCGTAAGCGTTACAATAAGAATATGAATATTGCATTCGTAATTGCAATATCTGTGTTTCTATTGTCAGTGAGTATTCCTACAATCATCGACAAACTAAGCGATCTTGCAGCAGAAGCTGTTAAAGTTCAAGAGGTGGATTTAAAACTTACAGATCCGCCACCATTAGACAAAGACGAACCACCACCACCTCCACCACCACCAGATCCACCACCACCAGTGCAGGAAACGATCAAGTTTACTCCTCCTGTGATTGTTGAAGAAGTGAAGGAAGAGGACATTCCACCACCGCAAGAAGTTGCAAATGAGACTACAGTGTCAACCAAGACACAAGAAGGTTCAAATGAAATCATCGACTTACCTACAGATGGAGGAGGAGATGATGACGCTGGTTTGGGTGCTCAAGAAATCTTCACGGTTGTTGAAAAGATGCCTGAATTTGAAGGTGGTGAGGATAAGCTTCGTGAGTTTCTTTCGAAAAACATCAAGTATCCATCAATGGCCAAGGAGAATGGCATTTCGGGAACAGTTTACATTACATTCGTAGTTGAAGGTGATGGTAAAATTACCGATGTTAAATCACTTCGTGGTTTAGGTGGAGGATTAACCGAAGAAGCTGTTCGTGTAGTTAAAATGATGCCTAACTGGAGTTCCGGCCGTCAGAATGGAAAGCCAGTGCGTGTTCAGTTTACTTTGCCTGTTAAGTTCACATTAAGATAAAGAAGATATTTTGAATCGCATCTTGCGGGTGATGGGTCTGATGGTGATAGTTTTATATATCATCGTAGGCTCATCACTCGTTTTTACCAACTTCCTAGATCATCTGCTCGAAGGTCAGCTCCGAACTACTATAGGTGTGATTTGTATTCTCTATGGTGTATTCCGTGGAGTGAGATACTTTTTTATTGCGAAGAACAACTCTGAATCATGAAACATCACATCTTTTTGATAATTGTGGCTGCTTTTTTGTCAGCCTGCGGCGGAAAGCCCAATCAAATTGCTGAGACCACAACTCGAGGCAACATCCAAGTGGCTTCGGATGAGGCATTCAAGCAAATGTTGGATGCTGAGCTTTTTATTTTTCAAACGGAATATAAAGACGCTAAGGTCAAAGCAGTTTATACCTCTGAAGGTGATGCATTAGATCTTTTGATGAAGGATTCTGTTCGATTTGTTGTGATCGCTCGAAAGCTAAATGATCAAGAAAAAAAGTTTTTTAAAGACAAAGATCTCAACCCTAAGGAAACGCTAATTGCATACGACGGCTTAACGTTCATTTGCAATAACTCTGCGATGGACACTACTTTAACATTCAATCAATTGAAGATGTTATTTGCGGGTAAGCCAATTACTTGGAAAGATTTGGATCCCAATGGATCTTCTGACACAATTCGAGTGGTTTTCGATTCACCACGCAGTGGAAATGCTCGTTTCCTCAGAGAAACATTTAATCTGAAAGAACTTCCAAGCAATTGCTTCGCTTCAAAATCGAATGAAGAAGCAATAAAGTATGTTGAGAATAATCCCAATGCAATTGGTGTTGTGAGTTCAAATTGGATTTCCGATCCTGATGATTCCTTAACTCAGGTTTTCATGGATCGGGTGAAAGTGATAGGAATATCTTCAAAAGCCGATCCTGATGCCATGAATGGGTATCTCCAACCTTACCAAGAATATATTGCCGACGATTCTTATCCATTCAAAAGAGAAATCTACATTGTGAATTGTGAAGTGGGCACTCGCCTTGGCACAGGCTTTGCCTCGTTCATTGCAAGTGACAAAGGACAACGAATCGTATTAAAGTCTGGTCTTCTGCCAGCAGTTGTTCCAGTGAGATTTATAGAAGTTTCAGAAGATTTTTAAAATTACAGTCAGAACAAAATTTCATGAAAAAAATACTTGTTTTAAGTGCAGTTTTCGCATTTTTTCAGCCTTTCGTAAACGCTCAAACTCTAGATGAAGCGAAAGTGCTTACGCTCAACGAACAAAACGAGGCAGCATCCTCTATGTTCAAGCAACTTATTGCCAAATTTCCAATGAAGGGAGATTATTGGTTTTACTACGGTGAAAATCTTTTGCAGTCGGACAATGCCGATTCTGCCAAAATTCTTTACACACTTGGTGTACAAAACGACCCTTCAAATCCTTTAAATTTTGTTGGATTGGGGAAGGTTGCAAAATTAGATGGTAACCAAGCAGAAGCCGATCAATTGTTTGCTAAGGCGCTTAAGTTTGGAGACGGAAAGAATGTAGAGGTTCTCACACGAACTGCAGAAGCGCATATATCTCTGGACCAAAAGAATTTGCCTGCCGCATTTACATTATTGCAAGCTGCTGAAAAGCTTCAACCGAAGAATCCTGAAGTTCAAATTCTTCAGGGAGATGCGTTCTTGGAAAACAATGATGGAACGTCAGCGATTAAATACTATGAAAAAGCCAAATCGCTTGATCCAAAATCGCCAGCTGCTACTTTACGCCTCGGGCAGTTATGGTTACGAGCAAGAAATATCCAAGGAAAAGATGGAGAAAAAGGCGCTTTAGAATATTACAAGGAAGCCATTGAGTTGAGTCCAGATTTTGCACCTGCATACCGTGCATTAGGCGACTTGTATGCGCTTGCTCAAAAATTTGAAGACGCAAAAGAGAATTATTCAAAATACTTGCAGCTATCGAAAGGTAATATCTCTGCAAAAAGAAGATATGCAGCTTTTATGTATAAGACAAAGGATTATGCTGGAGCGATTAAACAACTTGAAGAATTAGCGCCAATCGATACTGCATACAATATTAACAATCGCCTTGCTGCTTATTCATATTTCGAAACGAAAACTTTTGATAAGGGGCTTGTTGCGATTGAAAAATTCTTTGCGAAACAACCTGAAAACAAGCTGATTGCGTCCGATTTTGCCTATTACGGCAAGTTGCTTTCTGCAACGGGGAAAGATTCAATTGCTGTAGATAAGTTGAAAGCAGCTCTTGCAAAAGATTCAACAAATTCTGACCTATACAGCGATATCGCGGCGATTTATGCTAAACAAAAGAAGCACGAAGATGCCGTTTTGATGTACCAAAAGAAAATTGATTTAGGCAAAGCAATTACGAACGATTATTTCAGAATGGGGCAATCTCTTTTCCAACTTCAGAAGTTCGGCAAAGCAGATACAGCTTTCTCTAAAATCACAGAACTTCAGCCCAAATTAATGACTGGCCATATTTGGAGAGCCAAGGCAAATGCGAATCTCGATCCTGATTCTAAACTTGGTCTTGCAAAACCATATTATGAGAGGGTGATCGAAATCGGATCGGTTGATAGTGCTTCTTCAATTAAATACAAGAAGGAACTCACTGAAAGCTACAAGTATTTAGGTGCATATTATTTCCTGGCAAACCAGGATAAGGTAAATGCAATTCTCAACTGGGAAAAAGTTGTTGCAATTGATCCAAATGATCAACAAGCAATTAAAGTATTGGAAGATCTGAAGAAAAAATAAATCTTCAACGGAAGCCGGATAATTGAAAACCCTAGAGAAATCTGGGGTTTTTTATTTCATGTTGGTGAATTGAATTGGGATTCCAAGATCCTTTCCACGAAGAATAGCCATCACCTTTTGCAAGTCATCGATCTTTTTCGATGTTACACGAACTTGATCATCCATCATTTGTGCTTGCACCTTTATTCCAGAATCTTTTATCTCTTTCAAGATTTTTCGAGAGGCATCCTTGTCGATTCCTTGTCGAATAAGGATTTCCTTCCTGATCATGTTCCCACTTGCATACTCCTGCTTGCCGAAATCCATGCAATTGGGATCAATTTTTTGTTTGATCAATCGAGACCTCACAACATCTTCAATAGCAGTGATTCTCATCTCATTCTCGGTAACTACTTTAACTTGTAGTGCTTTTTTATCAAGTTCGATTTCTGTTTTCGAATCCCTAAAGTCGAATCGAGTTGTTATCTCTTTAGTTGCTGCATTAATTGCATTATCAAGTGTTTGCACGTCAACTTTTGAAACAATATCGAATGATGCCATATTTGTGTTTTATGAAGCTAATGTATGGAAATCTTGTCCGTTGATAGAATTTCGATAAGTGAATATTCTGAACTCGAAAAATGCAAGAATTAGTTGTTGTGATTTGAAAAGTTCTTATATTTGCCACCCTTAAAACCAATAGAAAAACCGCAAAATGCTCATCATTCCAGTAAAAGAAGGCGAATCAATCGAAAAGGCACTGAAGAAGTTCAAGCGTAAAGTTGAGAAAACAGGTCTCATCAAGTCGCTTCGTGCTCGTCAGAAGTTTACAAAACCTTCGATTGAACGTCGTGAAGAAATTAAGCGTGCTATTTACAGCGCTAAGTTTCGCACTAACCAAGAAGCATAATAGCATTTAAAATATTCCTGTCGGGGATGCTTTTTAGCATCCCCTTTTTTGTTTATAACCAATTCAATTTGTCTTTTTTATTTAATTCCCTGAATATAACTTTATAGCGATGGAAGCCATTGGGAATTTCATGGATTATTTGGAATTTGAAAAGAGATTTTCAAGTCATACTTTGAAGGCTTATCGAACAGATTTACAACAGTTCGCACGATTCCTTAGAGAGGAAGAACAGATTCAAGTACTCAACGATATCTCATCTCCGATAATTCGTTCCTGGCTGGTGAAGTTGATGGAGAAAGGAATCGATCCACGGAGTGTAAACAGAAAAATTACGGCATTGAAAACGTTTTTCAAGTATGCCATGAAGTCAAATTGGCTTCATGTAAACCCAATGCTCAAAGTAGTTTCGCCAAAAATCCCTAAAAGGCTCCCTATATACTTAGAAGCCGGCAAGTTGGATTTTTTACTTGACTCTACTGATTTTTCTGCTGATTTTGAGGGTGTTAGAAACAGGTTAATTCTGGAACTCTTTTATGGCACTGGTATGCGTCGTGCTGAACTCATTACTCTCAAAGAAGAGGATTTAGATATGCACCAAAAGCAGCTTAAAGTAACAGGGAAACGAAACAAGCAAAGGATTATCCCTTTACATGACGGTCTGTTAAAGCTCTTCGATCAGTATTTACCTTTAAGAGGCTCCGTTTGTGGTACTGAGTCCTTGGTGTTTTTAACTAGCAATGGAAGGCCACTTTACCCCGAATTGGTTTATCGTTTGGTGAAAAAACAACTCAGTAAAGTGAGTACACAGAAAAAGCGCAGCCCTCACGTTTTGCGTCATTCTTTTGCAACAGAAATGTTGAACCAAGGAGCTGATTTAAATGCAATCAAAGAAATTTTGGGTCATGCTAACTTAAGTGCAACACAGGTTTACACGCATAATTCGATTGAAAAATTACGCGACGTTTACAAAAAAGCCCATCCACGTGGGGAAGAATAAATTTGCATTAAGTCTTTGTTAAGACTACGTACCTTCTTTATTTACTTGTAGATTAGCCTCATGTTCGGATTAGATCCCTCGCTTACAGCCCTCCTGATTCTCTGCATTTTATGTGCATGCATCTTCGAATTTATTAATGGATTTCATGACACAGCCAACGCTGTGGCGACTGTTATCTATACCAATTCCATGAAACCTGTTCCGGCAGTTGTGTGGTCGGGCGTTTTTAATTTCCTTGGTGTTTTTCTTGGTGGGATATCTGTTGCTGCTGGAATATTGAAACTACTGCCCCCTGAATCGCTTGTAGATCAATCTATTGCGCAGAATGTTGCCATGGTTTTGGCACTGTTGTTATCTGCTATCGTTTGGAATTTGGCCACCTGGTGGCTTGGAATACCTTGCAGTTCTTCGCATACACTCATTGGAAGTATTCTAGGTGTTGGAATCGTTTTTTCGCTTGTTGGTGGCGATATGTCTCTATCTGGTGTTAATTGGGGAAAAGCAAAAGAAACAGGTTTGTCGTTATTGGTTTCGCCCCTGATGGGATTTGGTTTTACGATGGGGGTACTCGCCTTGATGCGGTATTTCATCAAAGACCAAAGAGTTTTTATATCACCGAAAAACAACCAACCTCCTCCTTTTTGGATTAGAGGCCTTTTGATTTTTACATGCACTGGTGTTTCATTTGCGCATGGTTCTAACGATGGGCAGAAAGGTGTTGGATTGATTATGTTGATTCTTATCAGCATTGCCCCAATGCACTTCGCACTTAACATGGAAAAAGATCCTTTCCAAATGGAACAGCCCGCTCGAAACGCACTAACTGCGATGGAAGCGCTCGAACCTCAATTGAAAGACCCGTTGTTTAAAGTGACATCCGAAAGAATGCGTGCCGAGTTTTTCGACATTCTTCAAACACTTGATAAAAATAAAGCATTGGCCGAAGTGCCACAAAAAGACAGATTAGGTCTCAGAAAAGACATCCTTTTTATTGTTTCTAATTTCGATAAACTAAAAAAAGAGGGCGCTTTTAAGCAGGTTGATAAATCTACCGTGAAAACGATCGAAACTTCTTTGAACGACATCAAGCCATACACCAGCTATGCGCCAACTTGGGTAATTCTCATGGTGGCACTTTCGCTAGGTATAGGCACAATGGTTGGCTGGAAGCGTATTGTTGTTACAATTGGAGAGAAAATCGGAAAACAACATCTCACTTATGCTCAAGGCGCAAGTGCTGAATTGGTTGCTGCAAGCACGATAGGTTTGGCAACTTTCACTGGATTGCCAGTGAGTACGACTCAAGTTTTGTCGTCGGGTGTTGCAGGAAGTATGGTGGCTACGAATGGAACCAAGAATCTTCAAGGCGCCACAATCAGAAGCATTGCGATCGCTTGGTTGCTGACTTTGCCAGTGTCAATTACGCTTGCAGGAGGTTTGTATTATTTGTTTCTCCAGTTCGCTTAATCCTCCTTGATTCGTTTTTCTTTCGATTTCTTGATCTTCAAAGTACTCACCACTGGGTAGTGATCGCTTAATTTCTTTCGAATCACTTTAAAATACAAGGGTTCAAACTTGTCTTGGGAATAAAGGATGTAATCGATTCTTAAAAAGGGTATCATCCCAACGTAAGTGGTTCCGATTCCTGATCCAGCCTCGCGAAATGCATCTTTTAGGCCTTGAGAAATTTGGTGATAGGTGTAGGAATTGGGTGTATCGTTAAAATCGCCACAAACTACAACTGGGTGCGGAGACTGAGCTATATGCTCCGAAATTACATCCGTTTGGCGAGCTCTTCTAATATATGCCCGCCGCATTCTTTCTATAATTCTTTGTGGTCCCTCGAGATCAGTTTTGTCTTCGTTTCCGGTGATTGTTTTTAACGCTTCATAATCACCTTTTCTAAATCTCACTGATTCGAGATGCAGATTGTATATTCTGAAGGTATCGCCATAAGCTTTAATGTCGCTGAATATTGAGATGTTGTCGGTACTGTCTTTGAATGGAATCGTGCCTTTTTTGATGATCGGAAACCGACTCAATGTGGCAATTCCCCAATGATTTACTTTTTTAACAGTGGCTGTGTGTGCAACATGCTTATATCGCGCAGGTTGAATCTCCAACAAAGTATCCAAGGTGTTAAATTCCTTTGTGTCGTCATAGAAAAACTCCTGAAAACAAAGGATATCGGCTTGCTCTTTCCGGATAACATCCATGATTTTATTGCGTGTGAGTTTGTTGTCTGTCCAATTGTATAAATCAAACAGCCGCACGTTATAAGACATAAGATGCAATGAAGAATCAGCAGCTCGGTAAGATAGGATGGTGTCGCGGTCGGTGGGTTTTCCGAAATGATATAGGTCGCTAATTTTATAAACGCCGATAAGCAAAAGAACTCCTGAAAATAATGCTCGCTTCCACTGAATCACCAACCAATAAAAAAAGAAGAACAAGTTTATGATTAGCAGAACAGGATAAGCCAATCCCATGAAAGCTAACATCCAGAAATGCTCTGGAGAGATAAACAATGCTAAATAGGAAAGAATCAAGCCTAGCATGGCAATCAAGTTCAAACCGAACATGATCCTACCGAATAGTATTCTTCCGCTGACTTTCATTTGAGGCTCGCAAAATTAACCTTTTGAGCCACACTTGAATGTAGATGTAAAAGATATTTTCTTGCTTCCTTAAACGGCATTGTCGCCTTCATTACCTTTGACAAATGCGGATTCTAGCAATTGTATTTTTGTTTTTCGGATGTATCATAAGGGCGCAAACAGATCCAATAGTTCACTCTGTATTTCTGATAGGCGACACCGGTAAGGATACAATTCCTTCGGAAGCGATGTTTTTGATGGCCTTTGAAGCCATTGGGAATCAAAATAGTTCAATTGTGTTGTTGGGCGACAATGTTTACCCAGATGGGAACCTTCCTAGTAAACACGAGAACTTTGAACAAAGAGTACTTCTTTCTCAATTGGAGCTGATGAGTACTTACACAGGAGATTTGTTTTTGATTCCAGGAAATCACGATTGGCGCGCAGGTAAAACGAAAGGACTTCAAGCTGTTAAACATCAGGCCTTTTTGACGAATGAGTTCAGTAAGTCGAATTCAATAAATAAGAATGCTGGTGCAACGTATTTTCCTTCTCCCGGAAAACCTGGGCCACATGCGTTCGATATCAATTCCTCAGTGAAGTTGATTATGATTGATTCTCAGTGGTGGCTTCATTCAGATCTTCTTCACCAAGTAGATACCAGAAATGGTAATTCAATCCGTGAGGAAAAGGAAAAGTTCCTGCATGAATTGGATAGCATGTTGTTGTCTGCAGAAAGAAATAATCAGCTTCCACTGGTGGTAGGCCATCACCCGATCTACACAAACGGAAGTCATTCCCATAAACGAGAGCCAATCAGGTTTTTACTCAATTTTACACCTTTTCATGTTTTTTCATGGTTGAGTTTAAATCGGGCTCTTCGTCAAGATATCGCCCAGCCTCGATACAAGAAGTTCAGTCGGGCGCTAAATCAAGTGCTTTCGAAATATCCAAATACTATCTATGCGTCTGGACATGAGCACAATATGCAGTATTTTGAAGATTCAAAAGTGCATCATATTGTAAGTGGTTCGGGTGCTAAACTTTCTCCTTTGGATCGTTATAAGTTCCCCGCAAAGTTCATGGACGATCAACAGCATGGTTTTTTTCGCGTTAACTTACACTTGTCGGGTGTTGTTACACTAGAAGCATATGGTGTTCGCGAAAGAGGCAAGTATTGGCAGTGCACCCTTTTTCGTCTTCCACAAACATCAGAAACGACCCAATGATTATTTTATGACTTTTGAGGAAACGACCGAATTAAGCGCTTAATTTGTGTTAATAGTTCACCTGATTTTTATAGCGTTTTGAACGAGATTTGGGAAGCAATCAAGGAGTTTTTTATTTTCTTTCAACCGGAGAATATCATTCGGTATGGAGGTTTGATTTTACTCCTTTCGGTTGTTTTTATTGAGAATGGATTGTTCTTTGGTTTTTTTCTGCCTGGCGACTCGCTAATGTTTACGGCAGGGTTACTTTGCGCTACAGGAGTTCTGGATCATCCTTTTGTAGTAGTGATTTCTTCGGTTTTTATAACCGCTGTCTTAGGGAACATTTTCGGCTATTATTTTGGAGCCAAAGCTGGCAGATCGCTGTACACCAGAAAAGACACCTTCTTTTTTCGGAAAAGTCACATTCAAACCGCCGAGCAATTCTATAACCAATACGGTATTCGCACATTGATCATAGGGCGATTTCTCCCAGTTGTAAGAACCTTTGCGCCCATTGTGGCGGGAATAATTAAAATGCCTTTCGGAACATTCATGATGGCAAACGTCGCTGGAGCTGCCGCTTGGGTTGGTTCTTTGGTTACTATCGGCTATTATTTAGGAAAAGTATGGCCTGATGCTGAAAAGTATCTTGGATGGATCATACTTGCCCTCATCCTTATTACCGCAATTCCAGTGGTTCGAACCTACATCAGCGCCAAAAAAAGACGCCAAGCGTAACTATTTTGCATCAATAATTCGGCTTGCACAATTCCAATGAACATGGCAGCGTTCATAAGTTCATCAACCAATAAAATCTGCCCTCTCGTATCGACATAATTTTACACTCTGAAAAAGTGTATCCATGCGTAAACCGGCATTAATGCTGCTCTGGCTGTTGTCTTCCGGCATCTACGCCCAGCAGTCGAACATCTGGACTGATTCTGACCTTCCTCTCCGAGAGGGTTTTGAACTTTTCGACAAAGAAAAATTTGGAGCAGCGCAGAAGAATTTCGATCTCGCGTACCAACAGGAACCCTTCAAAAATGCTGAAGCAGCAAAGATTGCTCAGTATTATGGAGCACTCTGTGCCATTGAATTATTTAATCCTGATGCAGAATTCCTATTAACTCAATTTATTGCTCAACATCCTGAAAGTCCATTGGTGAAACAAGCTTGGTTTCAGCTTGGTAAGTTTTTCTTTCGAGATAAAAAGTACAAGAAGGCCGAAGAGTGGCTTCGACAGGTAGATCCAACTTTACTCACTGAAGAAGAGGAGCAAGAGTTTCACTTTAAACTGGGATACACATACTTTAAGCTTGACAATTTTGATCGGGCGCTTGCCGAATTAGCAGAGGTAAAAGATACAGACTCACCTTATGCCACCACGGCAATCTATTACTATGGCCACATTCAATACAACCAAGGGAATTTTGAATCGGCACTTGAGCATTTTACGAAGCTTTCGGCTGATGAAACTTTTGGAAGAATTGTCCCTTTCTACATTTCTCAGATTTATTACTTGCAGAAACGTTATGACCAAGTAATCACTTACGCTCAGCCAATTTTAGACACAACCCAAAGTAAACGAGGCCCCGAAATAGCTCGCTTAATTGGCGAATCTTATTACAATACCAATCGATACAAAGAAGCGCTTCCTTATCTAGAGAAGTATAGAGATTTAGGAGGCTCAAATCGAACTCGAGAAGACGAATATCAATTGGGCTTCGCGTATTTCAAAACCGGTAACCATTCTGCAGCCGTTCCAGCATTTGAGAAAGCTACTGGAAATGAAGATGCCCTCGGACAAAGTGCTTGGTACCACCTTGGTTGGTGTCAGTTACAACTCGGACAAAAAAAGTTTGCACGAAATGCTTGGTCGGAGGCCGCAAAAGCTTCATTTGATACTTTGATTAAAGAGCAAGCGCTGTTTGATTATGCAAAATTGGCCTATGAACTAGGCTATGATCCTTATGATGAGGCTGTTCGTGCATTGCAGGATTACATGAATGTGTACCCCGAAAGCAAGCGCATGGATGAGGCAAATGCATTTCTGGCGAATATTTATATGACGACCAAGAACTATCGGATAGCCTTAATGTCGCTCGATAGAATCAAAAATAAAAACAATAAACTTAAAGAGGCCTATCAACGTGTAGCCTTCTACCGTGCAATCGAGCTGTTGAACGACAAGAACAATGCTGAAGCAATTCGTCACTTTGATTTGTCTTTGCAATATCCTGTGAACAAGGAACAAACAGCGATTGCGAATTACTGGAAAGCAGAAGCGCAATATCGTTCTGGATTGTATGCAGAATCTGTAAAAGGCTACCAAAATTTCATCTATGGATTGAATGCGTTCAATATGAAGCAGTTCAACCGTGCCAATTACAATTTGGGCTATGCGTTTTTCAAGCAACGCGATTACACGAATGCATTGGTTTGGTTTAGAAAATACACTGCAAATTATGCTGCTCCGGAAGTGAAAATAGCTGCAGATGCATTCGTACGCAGTGGTGATTGCTTCTTTTTGAAAGGCGATTATTCTGGTGCAGCCGAGAGCTACGAAAAAGCCATCGCGTTGAAACAAGTAGAAACTGATTATGCACTTTTTCAGAAAGGAATGGCTCAAGCCGTGATGGGGAAGTCGGATGCTCAGGTAAAAACGCATCAATTGATTCTTTCCGATTATCCTAGTTCCGCTTATGTGGATGATGCTAAATGGGAAATGGCTAAAACATATGAAAATCAAGGGCGTTATGAAGAGGCCTTTGCTACCTACAATGGCATTTTGCTTAATCACTCCGAATCTGCTTACGTGCCGATGGCTAAGCTTCAAATGGCTGGAATTCGATACACACAAAACCGCGATGACGAAGCCAAAACGCTTTTTTTGGAAGTGGTTGAAAAGCATCCAGGAACCCCACAATTTAGAGATGCCCAAATTGGTTTGAAGCGTATTTACACCGATGGTGGAGACGTGATTGGATTCCAAGAGATGGCCAAGGAAAAAGGTTTAGAACAACTAAAAGGAGCGGAATTCGATTCAACTGCGTGGGAATCAACAGAAAACATCTATCTAAAAGAAGGCAATTGTGAAAAGTCGATTCCTCAATTTGAAACCTATTTGAAAAACTTTCCCAATGGTATCTTCTCGCTCAAAGCGCTTGGTATGAAGGCCGATTGCGAAATGAAACTAAAGCGGATCGATGAAGCAGCTGCTTCTTATCAGCTCATTCTTGATCGCCCGAAAAGTCAATATACTGCAGAAGCCAACTTGGTATTGGGGATTTACAACCGCCAAAAAGATCAACCTCAAGAAGCTATCAAATATTTCAAGCAGCTAGAGTTAACTGCCGAAAATGCCGATCAAACCTTGCAAGCAAGAAGCAACATAATGCGCTTGTCTAATAAGATCAAAGATTTCACTACAGCCGAACAGTACGCTAGAAAGCTTGTAGAAGCTGATAAAGCGAATATCGACCTCCGTCAAGAAGCACGCATGATCATTGGCCGTTATCTATTCGACAATGGGAATGATGTTGAGGCGATGGAAGAATTCAGCAAGTTGAGAAAAGTTAACTCAGAAATTGGTGCTGAATCAAGGTATTACATTGCGCAGATTCATCATAACCGGGGAGATTTTAAAAAGTGCGAGAAAGCAGTTTTTGAGCTAGTCGACGAAATGCCATCCTATGATTATTGGTTGGCGAAATCATTCATTTTGCTGGCCGATAACTATGTGAAACTTGGCAATATTTTCCAAGCAAAACGTACACTTCAAAGTGTTATTGATAATCACGAAGGAGAAGAGCTAAAGAGCATCGCCATTCGTCGCCTCGAATCGATCAACCTCCAAGAAGGCGCAGAAAAGCAAAACATGGATACACCTGATCAGCCCAATGAATTGCGCATGAATGATGGACAGGACGATCAGCTGTTTGATCAACAAAAAGAAGAAATTAAGGAAGGAGGAAAAAATGAATAAGTTATTGTTTATTATTTCGATAAGCCTGCTTTTATTGTTCGGGAAAACTGGTTTTGCACAGCCAGGAAACACTTCTATGGACATTATTGGTTCTTACAAACCTAAAGTTCCAGATGTTCAGAAAATCACCGAACAACCTTCCATTGAAGACAGTGTTACGGAGAAGTTGAACATCGAGTATGAACTAAACAGTCGGAGAATCAATACGGTATACGAAGTTGATCCTATCAAGGCCGCTAATATGCGAGGCGAAAAGTTGAAGAAGCTTTACAATGGTTATGCAAAGGGTGGTTTTGGCACCTATATGACACCTTACGCGGAGCTTTTTTACAATTCGTCGAGATCTAAAAAACACTCTTCAGGTGTGCATTACCGACATTTGTCGTCGTCAGGTCAGATTGCAGATGTTGGATATTCGGGTTTTAGCCGAAACACCTTGAACTTGAATGGTAAATCGTTTATCAAAAAATCTACGTTGTCGGGCGCTTTGGATTATGACCGAAACGTGATGCATTATTATGGTTTTAATACCAATCCATACGCTCCATTTTGGGACTCGTCGGATGTAAATCTTGAGCGAGATGGCATTAAGCAACGCTATCAATTGGTGGGTATTCAAGTAGGATTGAGCGACAATTACCCTGTAGATTCGCATGCTACGAAGTACAAGACAGGCTTGAGTTATTACAATTACCGCGACCGATTTAATGTTGAGGAAAATAATTTTAAAGCATTTGGCGATGTTTCATTTTACTACAAAACCTACGATTTGTATGTCAAGGGTTCGGTAGATTATTTCAAGAATGAAAACGAGCTTGTTTCAGAAAACAATACGATTGTTAATCTAAGACCAGGAATAAGATTCAAAAAGGATCTTTGGAGATTGAATGCTGGTTTGGCGGTAATTGGTGCATTTGGAAACACTAGCGATTTTAAAGTAGTTCCAGAATTAGATTTTGATCTTCATTTGTTCAAGAACATCATCATTTTGAACGTTGGAACAGACACGCGCTACGAAAGAACTTCCTATCGGGCTTTAACAACCGAAAACCCTTTCTTAATCAATACAGTAGAACTTCGAAACGCATGGAAACCATTTAGATGGTACGCCGGATTGCGTGGTGCTATTAGCTCGAAACTGTCGTTCAATGTTCGTGCAAGTTATGTTCAACTAACCAATCAGCATTTCTTTGTAAACGATACCAGTGAAGGGAATTGGAATAAGCTGACTGTTGTTTACGACAATCCGAACTTGTTCGAAGTGAATGGAGAACTCACTTGGCAGAAACATGAAAAACTGCGTTTGATTGCTCGTTTAGATTATCTAGGTTATGGAATGGATGCTCTCACAGAAGCGTGGCATGTTCCGTCATTAAGACTAAATTTCACTGGAAAGTACAATTTGAAAGACAAGATTTGGCTTACTGCAACGGTGATTGGTTTGAACCGTCAGTTCGCAAGGACTTTCGCTGATAATGGCACTTTTTTGCAAGTTGAAAATACAGAAAGAATCAAGGGTTTAGCCGATGTAAATTTGGGAGCCGAATATCGTTATAACAAAAGATTAGGAATGTTTCTTCAATTGAACAACATCCTAAATGTTAGATATTCAAGATATCTGTATTACCCAACGCAGCGCTTCAATTTGTTAGGTGGCGTGAGCTATTCATTTTAGCCTAAAAAGGATTGCTGAAATCTGGATTGGTGATAAACGTTTCGTCGGTAAAAGTCCTTAAAAAGGCCACCAAATCTATTTTCTCTTGGTTAGTAAGACTCAGGCCAGTTCCAACATGCTTCATCAACGGGTCAACAGTGGCAGAAGCTTTGCCTCCAGTATTGTAATGCTCAACTACCTCCTCTAATGTTTGGAAGCGACCATCGTGCATGTAAGGTGCTGTGAGTGCAATGTTTCTTAGAGTAGGCGTGAGGAACTTTCCAATGTCGCTTGGATTCCCAGTAACTTCAGCCAAACCAAGATCTGTAAAAATCGAATCAAGACCGTTGTTGTGGAATTGGTTATCAGTGAGCAATCTTCCTGCATCAATATTGTGGCAGTGAAAGCAATCGCCTTTTTCGGAAATGAAAATTGATAATCCGTTTAGTTCGCTTGCAGTTAAATTTATTTCCGACCTCAATCTTTTATCGAGGCGAGAATTGTAGCTAATCATGGTTCTCATGAATTGCGCTAATGCCTTTGCGGCATGTTCTTTCGTAAATTCCTCGGTGCCAAATGCTTTATAAAAATCGTCTTTGTAGGTTTTTGCAGATTTCAATTTTGAAATTGCATTTGCCCAAGTATTGTGCATCTCAATTGGGTTTTCTATCGGCTCCAAAGCTTGTATTTCGAGCGTAGCGGCTCTTCCATCCCAAAAATAAAAGCGATTCCAACCTAAGTTTATAATAGCTTGAGCATTTCGAGTTCCTTGGACGCCATCAATCCCAGTGCTAAATCTCGTTCCATTGTCAGAAAATGCTAGAGATTGATTGTGGCAACTACCGCAAGACATAGTATTGTTAGCCGATAGCAGAGTTTCATAGAATAGCTTTCTTCCAAGCGCAACACCTTCAACGGTCGTTGGATTGTCTGCTGGAATTACCATTTCTGGGAAACCTGCAGGTCTTGTGATTTTTAATGGAGTAGGGGTGTAGGGTTCTTTTTCCTCGTCCTTTTTACAGGATGCAATGGAAGCTATGAAAACGGTAATAAGAAGGAGTGCGCGATACATCATTTCAACCTGTCACAAATAATACATTACAAATATAAGGCATCATTGTTTAAAGGCGGGGTTATTTAAGAACGAGTCATCTGTGAGTGATTTCAAAAAATCAATCAAGGCTTGTTTTTCATTATTGCTGAGGTTCAGCGGCAGAATTAAACTGTCTTTGTTTTCGAAATTTGCACCACCTGCATCATAAAGATTGATGATTTCATCGAGTGTTGTAATGCTTCCATTGTGCATGTATGGGCCTGTAACGCTGATGTTTCTCAATGATGGCACAACGAACTTTCCACGGTCTTCAGGCAAAGTAGTGATCCGTTGTCTGCCACTATCAGCGTAGGTTTCAAACAGTCCGTTTGCACGAATCTCTTCGAAGCTAAAGTTAAAGCCCCCATGGCATTGAGCACAATTTGTTCGGCTTGAAAAGAATAGTGATCTACCGAGTTCTTCGGAGCTACTTAGTGTTGTTTCTCCACGTTTCCATTGGTCGTATTTTGAGTTTCCGGATATAAGTGTTCTTTGGAAACATTCCAATGCGTTAAGTATCGATAAAGCGCTAATCGTATCTTGATAAGCACGTTGAAAATCATTGGTGTACTTTCCGCTATTTTTCAAACGCTGGATAACACGCACAATGTCGGAGTTCATTTCATCGTGGTTTGATATCGGGTTCAAGCTCGACAAGCGTAGGTTTTTTACGCCGCCATCCCGAAAGAAAAGGGTTTTGTAAGCAAGGTTGAAAAGCGGTTGAGCATTTCGAAATCCGACTCTCCCATCCACGCCAGTGCTCACCTGTGCTGGATCGGAAAATGCAAGTTCTTGAAAATGACAAGATCCACAGCTAATGCTATTGTTTTCTGATAGAAGCTTCTCGAAAAACAACTTTTTCCCAAGATCAATCCGAGCTTCTGTGAATGCGTTGTTTTGTGCAGGTGGAATTGGTGGGAAACCAGTAGGGACAGTGATCTCAATAATTTTATTGTCTGCCAGAACAGGATCTTTGCTGCAAGAAATCAATAAACAGCAACCTAAAATCACCAGAATTATTCGCATGACTATAGTTTCCTAATTCCAGCGGCAAGGTTCTGTGCTACTTTTCTAGCAAGTGCAATATTGTCGGTGGTATGGGTAAAATAATCCTCCACCATATTGATGGTATCGTTTTGACTTATGAAAATGCTGTTGATTTCAAGTCCAAGTTCAATTACAGTTGTTTTACCAGCGTTTACTTCAATGTTCAAATTATCGATGTTTCTTTCGGTGTAGCAAGTATCCATTCCCGAATGGTAAAACCAAGTGAAAGTGGGGGTTTGATCTTGCGTTTGTGATGTGTCGATTCTTCCATCAATTTTAGAGAAGATATATCCTGTAGCCCAACTCCAATACATTCCGTTGTAGATGCTGAGTGGATGATTGATCGGAAATTGTGCCTCATCAAAATCAGGATTTCCAGTTCCATTCAAGGGTTTCTTAACGCCCAGAAAAAACTTCAATTGCTGGAATGTTCCAGGATCGGTTTCAAACGAAATCGATTTGTCGGATTGGGTGAGGTCGATTAGCGAAATCTCCGACAATAGTTGCGCTCCAAAATTGTTACTCAGTTGAATATCGGAGAGATAAAACTTGAGTGTTTCGATACTCATCCGAAAATTATTGGGACCGGTGAAATTCGAATTGGGTTGAAATGCCTGCCCATTCATTGTTGGTACAAATCTAATTTCAACAGTCCCTTTTGTGGGTTCTTTAGGATCTGGAATAGGTTGATCTTTTTCGCAGGAAATGATAGTCGTGACGAAAGCAATCAAACAAACATACATCGAGGAGAGAAGAAATGTTTTCATGTTTTTTGGTGCAGTCTAGTATTTTAACCCTATTTTATTGTAAATGAAATGCATTAACCACAATGGGCCGATGAGGAGAAACTGAAGATCTTTGAGAAAGGATGGCTTTTTCCCTTCGATATGATGACCAAAGAACTGCCCTATCCAGGCAATCACAAAGATTGAAACTCCAATTGTCCAAACCGGATATGACGTAGTTTGTTGCACTTGAGCACTTAAAAAATTTAAGGCGCCCAAGAAGATCATCATTCCAAATGCTAGTGAAGTTGAAAGAAAGAAATACCAAATTATTGCAAGACATGAAGCAATCCATGCCCAATTTAGATTAAGTATCTTGAGGGTGCTAGGAACTGGAATGGATGTAAATAGCAATACAATACTCCAAGCAATCAACGGAACACAAATCCAATGGATCCCTTTGTTGGTTGAATTTTGGTGACTTAAAGCGTATTCATCGAGCCACTCTTGGATGCTTCTCATAAATTGTTGTGGCATTTTGTAATTGTAAAGGTAATGATTGATGAAATTGGAATGACGGCTCTCGCTTAAATTGAAAAATTTGTAGGTTTGACACCATTGCGGGATGTGGCTCAGCCCGGTAGAGCGCTCGTCTGGGGGGCGAGAGGCCGCGGGTTCGAATCCCGCCATCCCGACTTTAAATTCAATTTCGACTTTGAACAGATTTTCTTTTCCAACTCAACAAGGCGAAAATCTAGATTAATTTAAGGTTAAAATCATAGATTTGCGACACAGAATATTCAATTAGATGGGACGTATTTTCGAAAAACGAAAGCATAAAATGTTTGCCCGCTACGACAAAATGGCTAAGGCATTTACGCGTATTGGAAAAGAGATTGCCATAGCAGTTAAGCAAGGTGGTCCGGATCCAGACGGCAATCCAAGATTAAGAGCGGCTATGCGAAATGCTAAGGCAGTGAATATGCCTAAGGACAGGATAGAGGCAGCAATTAAGCGCGCTGTGTCGAAAGATGCAGGAGATTTTGCAGAAGTTGTTTATGAAGGTTACTGCCCTTATGGTGTTGCGATCTTGATTGAAACAGCTACTGATAACACCACCAGAACTGTTGCAAATATTAGAATGCACCTTAATCGGGGAGACGGAACTTTAGGTAAAACAGGTTCTTTAGATTTTATCTTCGAAAGAAAAGCTTTGTTTAAGTTGCATGCCGAAGGGCTTGATGTAGAAGAGTTGGAATTGGAGCTTATCGATCATGGATTGGAAGAAATCCACTTGGAAGATGACACAATTTATGTGTACTCTGCATTTACCGATTATCACAAGATGCAAACTGAACTTGAGCGGAGAAACTTGAATATTTCTGGTTCTGAATTGGTTCGAATCCCATTAACCACAGTAGAGCTTACCGAGGAACAAGAAGAAGAGATCAATGAGTTGGTTGAAAAGATTGAGGAGGACGAAGATGTTCAACAAGTTTTTATCAACGTGAAATAACCAGCTTCGCGTGGCTTGATGCTCCGTTATCAAGAACCTGAAGGATATAAATTCCATTACTCAAGCCGGATAGATTGATTTCTACTCCGGCTTTTTCTTTGGAAGAATCATAGATGACTAAATTGCCGCGAATGTCGAAAATGAAAATATCCTTTGTCGCTGTATTCGCAGTTTTAAAGAAAAGATAAACTTGGTTCTTTGCTGGGTTTGGATAGATTTCCAAAGGAAGTTCTGCGTTCAATTTTTCTATCGAAACAGGCTCTCCACCTAAATATAAATTCAATCCTCCTCTAGAGTTTCCTGTAATCATGTCGGGATATTGGTCGTTGTTCAAAGAACCAATTGTTATTCCAGATAGTTTTCCCTCATCGATGTTTGAAACAACCGAATCTAAACTAATGAAGTTACCTTCGGTAATCTGCCATGATTGAATAGTTCCTCGTTCAGTGCCGCAAAGCAAATAGTTTTGACCTAAAAAATTGGTTACTGCAGGATTAGAGAATCCGTTATTGCTAACTCCTTCTTGAACAGTTTCTACATTGCCCCATTGGTTTATGTCTGGAGCAGATGCGAATATTGGATTAGAATTAGAGCCGGAATTTAAAAACACCTTGATGTTTCCCTCTCTCGATCCAGAAATTAGATCGATTATCCCATCTTCGTTTGCATCGAAAAATCCAGGTGCAGACGATTCTCCAGCATCGGATGAAATCGTCGTTTCAGTGGTAAGCTCAAAGTTGAAGTTGCCGTTCTCACTAACGTTGTTCAGCTGTCGAAACTTTCCATTTAAAAGACCAACAACAATATCCACTTTCCCATCGCCATTTAAGTCACTGGCAGTTGGGGATAAGTGTTTCAAATTAAGCGATTTTAATTCTGCTACATCATCGTCTCGATAAATAAAAGATGGATTTTCAAGAGTGCCAATATTTTCAAATAACCATAAGGCAGATCGGTAATTTCCAGAGGTAAGTGGCGGAACTGGAAGTTCATATTCTCCGCCAGTTCCAACCAGCAAATCCTGGTCTCCATCATTGTCTAAATCGGCTAAAAAAGGAATTGAATTTTTCCCTAAGTCGAGCATTTCATGACATAAAAATGGAGTTTCAGAGCCTGTATAACGAAAAGAGCTTCCTGTTACTGTGTTGTACCGTTTCATCAATCTGCCCGAATTAATTGCTTCACTTTCTGTGTTAGGAGCGACTACTAAATCAGGCAATTGATCATTGTTGGTTTGTACTTTAAATAGTCCAGGAAAAACAGGCACGCTTATGTTGTTCCATACTAGAGGGTAGTTTTGAGGTGTTGGAACGATTACATCTATAGATTCGATTGGCTGATTGATGAGAAACAACGCTTCAGCGTATGATATATCACCGAGCATTAGGTCAACATCATTGTCTTGATCTAAATTGTCGATCAGTAAAGTTGATCCACTGTGCCTTTCACCATCTGCAGCTCTTCCGCAAGAATCGTTGTAGTTTATGGCGTTTGTTTGAGCGTCTTCAGTGAATCTTCCCCAGTTATCCGACTCTAATTTGAAAATTAAATGTTCGTTGTTGCCATGCAGTTCTTGGCTTAAATTCTTGTGGTATTCGACGCAAGTGCCGAGAATATAAAACGTAAGAATATCTAAGTCCCCGTCTCCATCTATATCATCAATAGCAGGTATGTCGACTCTACTCACAAATAAATTCAGGTCGTTTCCGAAGTACTCCGACAGCAAAAGATCGGTTACCAATTCGAAAACGGGCAAATTGCCATTGCTAGGAAGTCTTTTATATACGCGAATTCCGTTGCCGGCCGACACGAAAAAATCATCTAAACCGTCGTTATTGTAGTCGCGAACAATGAACCAATCATCAATCTTAGGCAAGCCTTGAATGAGGTTCGGATTGTAAGTCCATGTTAATCTATTGTCTAACGATTCAAATGCCGATAGTTTATCACCTGCTCTGTCAAGGATAATTAAGTCTAGGCTTCCGTCATTGTTAATATCCGTTTGTTGAACCTGTGGTGCGTTCATTCCTCCGAACCAGCCGTTGGTGTAACTGGTTTGAAGATTTTTGCCTACAAGTGGAACATTATTGTTGAAGCTAAATCCCATAGGAAGCACCTGTGCAAATGATGAACATGCAATGAAAAGGAAGGTGCAAATAGGAATTAGCAGTTTCAAAATTAATAAGTGACTAAGCTTTTTACTTCGGAGCAATATTGATTAAGTACCTCTTTGCCATTCAAGAATGACAATTCAACCAAAAACGAGAATGCGTTAACATTCGCACCTTGACTTTTAATCAGTTCTGCGGCTGCAGCTGCGGTTCCGCCCGTGGCTAAAAGGTCGTCATGAACGATTACTTTCCAATTTGGCTTGATAGCGTCGGCATGCATTTCGATTGTAGCACTTCCATATTCTAGATCATACGACCAAGAAACGGTTTGGTAAGGTAGCTTTCCTGCTTTTCTTACTGGGATAAAAGGAACGTTAAGTTGCTGCGCCATGAGCATTCCAAATAAAAAACCTCTACTCTCTACACCTACAATTGCATTGATTTCTTGATTTTTAAATGGTTCGCAGAGCGCTGAAGTTATTTCCCTGCATAAGACTGGGTTTTCAAGAATTGGCGTGATGTCTTTGAATAAAATTCCTGGTTTAGGAAAGTCTGCAACATCTCTTATTGAGGCTTTTACTTTTTCTTGTATGGTCATTCAAAGGTTATGTAATGAACCACTTTCTCCAGTTGCTCCGGCTTGATCGCATAAATTGCCTGCAGATCCGAAGGCTGTCGGAAGGGGCCGTGTTTATTGCGGTAATTTACGATGCTTTTTGCTACACCGTACCAGAAATATGGATGCTTTTGTAATTCATCAAATCCAACAACATTAATTTTGATTTTTTGAATCTGCGATGTATCAAGATTGATGAAAGGAAGTATTTGCTGATAAGTGCTGTCGGGGAAGTTTTTTATTTCCAACAACTGTTTGGTGTTCCAAAATCCACCGAGCAATTTTCTTCTTCTAAGTATTTGAGAAGCCCTGAATTTACCGATGCCCTTTACTTGAATGAGTTCCAAAGAGTCGGCTGTGTTTAATTCAATAATTACAGCACGTTTGAAGCTATTCTTTTTGGTTTGATTTTGCTGGCTGGTTGTTGTATCAATTTTCACGAAAGGACTTAAAACAGCATAACGTTTTTCAGTCATGCAGAAAAGTTTTTTGAGGTCCTCCTTTTTTCTAAATCGTCCTCCTTTTTGCGTGTATTTAAGGATGGCGACGCTTTCTCGAGGAGAGAATCCCATAGCCTGCCAGCCATTCAAATCCAGCCGATTTGGATCAAAAGGTGAAAGCAAGCTAGGGATACTTTGTTGTTTTCGACCCTGAATCCTTCGTTCAAAAAGACTGTCTTCTTCTTGCAACTTGGCGTTCATCCATTGTTGGGGTATTTCAGCAAATAGGATTTCTGCTGGAGGATCTGGGGGAGAAAGCCTTTGCCAGTTCATTCTTAGTGTTTCGAAGGAAACTATAAGAATGACTAGTAGGAAAATCCCACGCTGTTCGGTGCGCGAATAATTGAAGAAATCTTTCAGGTATTGCTTCATGATCCTTGCAAAGGAAATCGATGCAAGTTGAATTATCCGGCAATGAAACGGTTATAAACGGTTAAATCGGATAGGTTGTAATCCGTTGATAGTTAGGGTTATTGGGACTGGAGTTTTGCGGTTGATCAACCCTGTTGTTACACGAGTCTTTTAAAGCGCAGTGAATCAGTTTCTTGTGAAATGGGAATTGAAACTCTTTTCGCTTAGCTTAGGATTGCACTTTCAGCTGCCCCTCAAGTATTGCCAATCCTTCCTCGAAAGAGCGAGGTCTGTACCCAAGAATACTCCTCGATTTCGAGAGGTCGAAACCAGTTCTTGGTGGCCGCTTTGCTGGCTGATTTAAGCCTGACGAATCAGTTCGATGCACAATGGATTTATCCAAACCGAAATAATCGGCAACTCGATTTACCAATTCGAAAATATTCATGTAATCAGGTCCAGAAATATTGAAGATCCCATTTGCTTTTTTTGTAGCAGCTAAAAGGCATCCCTCAGCAAGATCTTCAGCAAGCGTTGGCATTCTATACTGATCGTCGACTACGTTGATGGGGTTTCCTTTTTCCAAAGCTCCTTTAGCCCAAAGTACAACATTCGATCTGCTCATATGATCGGCAACACCATAAACCAAGATGGTTCTAAGGATTGCCCAGCTATCAGATTTCTCCTTCACAATTTTTTCTGCTTCTGCTTTCGACCAACCATAATATGAAATAGGATTAGGTTCAGCATCTTCTGCGTAAGGTCCTCCTAGTCCGTCAAAAATAAAGTCTGTTGAAACATGTACTAAATGAGCTCCAATTTTATTACAAGCTTCAACGATGAATTCAACAGCATGTACGTTGTTAATCAAACAGCTTTCTTTGTCTGTCTCACAAGCATCCACATTTGTCATCGCCGCTGCATGAATAACAACTTCGGGTTGAAATTTTTCAATTACCTCTAGAGTATCAATTTTACTAGATATATCCATTGAATGGTAGGTATATCCATTCTGCTCAATTAGCCGATTTTCACCTCGTGCGGTAGCAACCAATTCAACCTCGTTCAAATAGTTACCTAAGCAGGCGTAAACGATTTTCTGGCCAAGTAAGCCGTTGCTTCCAGTGATTAGAATTTTCATAATTCAGAGAGGTAAATGTCTTTAAAAGCGTTTAATTGCGATGAATCTCCAAGGACAAACAACTTGTAACCATTTTGCAATACCATTGCAGTTTGAGGGTTTAAGATAAAAAGCCCCTGATTATCTCGAATTCCAATGATATTTGCTCCAGTTGTGGTTTGAATTGCAAGGTCATTAAGTGATTTTCCAACATACATATTTTTTAATGTGATAGCAGAAAATTCTTCTAGCCTTGTGCTGCCATTTTGGCCATGAGCTGTTAGAAAATCTATAAACTCGAGCAGGTTAGGTCGAGAAACAAGTGCAGCCATATGAACTCCACCAATTTTATCAGGCATTATCACATTGTCGGCTCCTGCGATTCTAAGTTTTTTGTCGCTACTTTCTTCAGTAGCTCGCGATATGATATGAATCTTAGAATTCAGGTTTCTTACTGAAAGCACTACAAATAAATTGTTCGTGTCTTTATCAAGCGTAGTGATTAATGCTTTTGCTTTTCCAATACAAGCACGTTCAAGTATTTTGTCGTCGGTAGCATCGCCCTCGATATAAAGTATGTTTCCTTCGGCTGCAATTTTTTTACAGATTTCTGGATTTTGCTCAATTACTACAAAAGGCGTTTGGCTTTCTGATAGTCGTTTTGCGGCTTGACTTCCGTTTCTTCCAAATCCGCAGACAACAACATGCTGATGTAATTTTTCGATTTGAGTATTCACCTTAAAACCTGTTAAGAATGCTTGAATTTGACCTTCAACAATTGAAGAAGTGATGGCGCTTAGACTGTATGCAAAAGTACCTAAACTGAAAAGAATCAGAATTGCAGTAAACAATCGCCCTGTTGCACTCAGCGGTTCTACTTCCATAAAACCAACCGTACCAACCGTGATAACAGTCATGTAAAAGGCGTTGAGAAAACCGTAGCCTTCAAGTGCTTGATATCCAGATGTTCCGATGATGATGATTAAAGCGATCAGAATAATTGAAATTCTAATCGATTTGAAATCGGGATGACGAAGGAGTGCGTAAAATCTTAAAGATCCCAAACCCTTGTTCTGCTATTTTGGACGTATTCCTTAAGTTTAAGGATGAAAGCCATGTGCAGGTAAACAATCAGAGGAGAGCCGAGTGTTAAAAAGGATGCATAAATGAAAAACAAACGGATATTTGATCTACGCATGTTGAGTTTGTCGCCCAACCAAGTGCACACTCCAAACGCTTGACGCTCAAAGTAATTCGATATAGCTTGGATCATGAGTTCGATGCTTTACAACTGCGCATCTAAAATACACAAATGATTCATGTTTCGAAATCAAAACCATCACAATCAAAACAAAAATGGTTTGTTACTTTTGAGGATTCAAAACCAATCTATATGTTGAAAGGATTTTTTAACGTTCCCCGAGCTATAAATGAGCCTGTTAAGTCTTATTTGCCTGGTAGTATTGAACGCAAAGAACTAAAGGAAATGCTTGCTGATTTGCAGGCTCGTCAAATTGATATTCCAATGATAGTCGGTGGTAAAGAAATCTTTACCGAACATAAGGTAGAACTCCGTCAACCACACAAAAGAGCGCATGTTATTGGGTCGTTTTCCCGCGGAAATGAAGACCATGTTAAGTTGGCTATTGAAGCAGCACTATCTGCAAAGTCGGCTTGGGAAGGCATGAGTTGGGAAAATAGAGCATCGATTTTTCTTAAAGCTGCTGAATTAATAGCTGGACCATATCGTGCAAGATTGAATGCCGCAACAATGCTTGGCCAATCAAAAAATGTATATCAAGCGGAAATTGATTCAGCCTGTGAGATTATTGATTTTTTGCGATTCAATGTTCAATACATGACCGAAATTTACGCTCAGCAACCAGCGTCGTCGCCAGGTATATGGAATCGTCTCGAGCAAAGACCTTTGGAAGGTTTTGTGTTTGCATTAACGCCTTTCAACTTCACAGCTATTGCTGGAAATTTGCCAACTTCTGCTGCAATGATGGGCAATGTTGTGGTTTGGAAACCTGCTGATACTCAAATTTATTCTGCGCATGTACTGATGGAGATTTTTAAAGCCGCAGGTGTTCCAGATGGAGTGATTAATCTTGTTTTTGTTAGTGGACCAACTGCAGGAAAGGTGATTTTCTCGCATCCTGATTTTGCAGGAATTCATTTTACTGGTTCAACAGGCGTTTTTCAAAATATTTGGAAGACCATTGGAGAGAATATTCATTTATACAAAACCTATCCAAGGATTGTTGGTGAAACAGGAGGAAAGGATTTCATCTTCGCGCACAAATCTGCTGATGCTGCAGTTGTGGCTACTGCCATTGCAAGAGGCGCATTCGAATATCAAGGTCAAAAATGTTCAGCCGCTTCCAGATGTTATATTCCAGACAATATCTGGCTTGCAGTTAAAGAGCAACTTATTCGGGATATTGCTTCATTTAAAATGGGGCCAGTGGATGATTTCAGCAACTTTATTAATGCGGTGATTGATGAGAAATCATTCAACAAATTGGCTGCCTACATTGATCAAGCGAAGCAAGATCCAGACGCAGAAATTGTTGCTGGCGGTTCCTACGACAAAACAAACGGATGGTTTGTTTCACCAACTGTTATTGTAACAAAAAACGCTCACTATACAACAATGTGCGAGGAGTTGTTTGGTCCGGTTGTAACCATTTACGTTTATCCTGCAGATCAGTTCTCAGAGACTTTAGCTATCGCAGATAAAACTTCGATTTACGCGCTTACTGGATCGATCATCTCGAACGATCGATATGCAGTGGATGAGGCAACTTATGCGTTGAGAAATGCAGCTGGAAACTTTTACATCAACGACAAGCCAACAGGTGCCGTAGTTGGTCAGCAGCCATTTGGGGGTGCCAGAGGTTCTGGAACCAACGACAAAGCTGGATCGATGATTAATTTGTTGCGTTGGGTTTCTCCAAGAACCATTAAAGAAACGTTTGTTCCACCTACTGATTATCGCTATCCCTTCTTAAACGAAGCTTAGATTGCATAAAGTGAAATAAAATAACGCCCGATGATTTAAACTCTTCGGGCGTTTTTTATGGAATTAAGTTGGTTTAATTCCTATTTGGTAAAAATGAATATTTTGAAGAGTATTCAAGCATTTGTTCACTGAAGGAGGTTGGGTATTCAATTTTTACATCCAATATTTTCCCATCCTTAAATACTGGAATTAATCGTGGTTGAATAAATCCTTTGTAAGGAGCTACGTTTAATTTTGCAAAACGTTCTTTTACTTCTTTATGGATTTGTTCATCTACTTTAACACCATAATTTTCGATTAATGCCTGCCCAGCTGCAAAATCACCTTGAGATTTAATTCGCTGAATTTCACGAAGCAGTTCGCCGAAAAGGTTTCTAAGTTTGACGTAATCATTAATTTGTATAAATGTTTTTCCATCTCTTTTTACAAATTCAACAACCTTGTCTTTCGCGCCATTTTCCATCGCCCATTTTGCAACAAGCTGACGATTTCTCATGTGTGCCTCTTCAATAGATTTGCCTAATTCAACACGATTTAATTGTAGCATTAAACCATTGAGTAAATAGCTTTCATATTCAGCTTTTCCTACTTCTAAAGAAGGCATAACGCCAATATCTACGAGTTTCTGATCATAGATAAAATACAGTGCTACCAAATCTGCACGGGCTTCTTCCAAAGCATTTTGGTAATTTTTTAGTGTAATATCGGGTGTTGCAACTCCAGGTTCCAATTGCCCGCTAGCATGGCCAATTACTTCATGCATATCAGTATGCAAGGCAGATGCTAAATTGCCATATTTCACTGCTCTTGTTAGGGCTTCTTCATTCAAGGCGAATTCCGAAGAAGAGGGAGATTTTGCACCTGCAATGTTATAGGCTGCCACAATATTACCCAACGCAACAGATTTGGAGCCATGTGTTTGGCGAATCCAATTGCTGTTTGGTAAATTAATTCCAACCGGAGTTGATGGAGCCGAATCGCCACTTTCTACAATCACATTGATTGATTTTCCAATAATTCCTTTTACTTCTTTTTTCTTGTGATTCGGAAATAGTGGAGAATTGTCTTCGAACCACTGGGCATTTTTCGCAATTACCTCTATCATTTTCGTAGCTTCAAAATCTTTAATTGAAACTATAGCTTCGAAACTGCCTCGTTTGCCAAGTGCATCCTGATAAACTTCAATAAATCCATTTACATTATCGATCGTAGAATTCACATCACTAACCCATGCAATGTTGTATTCGTCAAATTTTTTAAGGTCTCCAGTTTTATAATATTCGGCCAAGAGTTCGAGCGATTTTTTTTGCTCAGGGGTCTCTGCAACACCTGCAGCTTTCTCAAGCCAAAACACAATTTTCTCTATGGCTTGGGTGTACATTCCACCTACCTTCCATTGTTGTTCAACTACTTTTCCATCAACCTTAACTAGTTTTGAATTCAAACCATATTCGATGGGTGTTTGGTCATTTGCATCCGATTTAGATTGATAAAATGCTTCTACTTCGCTTTGAGTCACTCCTTCGTAAAAATTGTTTGCAGATCCCTTGATATTATCGATTCCAGCTTCAAGATTTACCGTTTTTGAGTCAATATTTGGATCGAAAACTATAGGTAGTAGAAAATTCAAAAATGACGATTTATCCATCCCTTTTTCAATTGGAAGTTTATCGTCGGGTGTTTGACTAACTGCTTTTGAAAAGAAATCTTGGCTGAATTGTGGTATTATTTTTTCACTCGCATAGTGATGATGAATGCCATTTGAAAACCAAACACGCTTTGTATATTCTTCAAATGCCAAATAATCCTTTGAGTTTTTATCTCCAGAATAATTTAACCAAATAGCCTCTATTGTTCGGCGTATAATTAGGTTGTTTTTATATTTCTGATCCCAAATAATATCTCGACCACAAAGCGCGGCTTCATATAAATAATAGGATAATTCTTTTTGTTTGGGACTGAGTGTTTCGAATCCTGGAACCTGGTAACGTAAAACCTGAATATCGGCAAAGCGATCAGCTTCAACCTTGAAAGGAACTTCGATTGCTGTTTCTTTTTTTATTATTCCAGGTGTTTTCTTTTGTCCCATTAAACTAATGCAACAAATTATGGTGAATGCAATGGTTGTTATTGGTTTTATCATGGTTGAAAATTAAAAACGAAAGATAGACGAATTTAAACTGGATTGTTTTCAAAAAAAACAAACCACACAGCCAGCAATAAGCAAATAATTGCAGCCAAATGATTCCAATTAAGCTTAACTGTTTTGAAAACAAAAACAGCAATAAATGTGAAAATAGTTAGCGAAATAACTTTCTTAATAATCCTTAACTGTATTTGGTTAAATGGGCCTCCTTGTTGATCGTGCCCGATTCTATTTTCTGGAACTTGAAACAAATATTCAAAGAATGCTAAGCCCCAACTCATCAGAATAATGGCAGGAAATCCATATGTTAGATTGGCGATCCTTTGTCTAAGTAAAGATGCTTATACCAAGCCAATGTCATGAAAACATTTGAAATATTGAGCAAAATGATCAACCATGCACCTTTAACTAGCATTGTAAATTACTTGATGATTGGTTCTTCTGGACGAAGGAAAATGTCTTCTTTTTTTCTTGGTCTTAATGCGCCAAACCACTTAAAGCCTCTGAGTTGTAACTCTTTTGGACTTGTTTTATTTACAGGAATTAATTTTGCATCAGGTTTCTTTAAAAATGTGATTTTACTCACTTCATTAGAATCCAAATATATTAGCATGTCGCTACAGTCTGCTCGATTAACACCAATGTATTTGCCATTTTCGTCATTTGCAAAATATACTGATTGGCCGTTCCCTTTTACATTTACCTTTTTCAGTTCACTATTAATGAATTGCCCGGTGATATCCCGCCCTTTTATTTGATTGAAGTTTAATGAATCGACTTCAGAAATAATGAATGCAGAATTTTTTAAATATAAAGTACTCAATTCATTGTTTGCAAGTTGAATGTAAACAGAATCACCTAAAAGCTGATTCGCTTCATTCCACAAAACAGGCCTTCCAAACAAGCGCATTAAACTGTCTTTTTCGGAATAGGTTAATGAATCACATTTTCCTTGAAAATCTTTTTTAAAGAATCTAACATGATGAAATGCGTAGAATGTTCGTTTGTCTGCAATTGTATCTGTAACAGATCTTAGTGTGTCGCCGTGCAAAAACAAGGTGTCTTTACCGAAAGTTTTCTGCATTGCTGCACTATCTGTGATAAGAATTACTTGCTCTTTTTCGAAGTAATCAGCATAATTCCCCGTTAAGGTGACTTGATTAACCGAATCTTTAATGGTTACATTTTTACGCGCATTTCCAAGTTGCTTTTTGCGATCATATCTTATCTCATCGCCCATTACTTCTTGGCCATTGCTGGTGATTTTGGCATTCTTTCCAAATTCGGAATTGTCTTTTTTCGTATTGTAAAATCCATTTTCACAATAAATGGTATTTTCCTCTGATCTAATCCAAGTTGGCCCAGTGAAATAGGCTGTTTCCGTGGTTGTATTGTACTGTAAACTGTCGCAATCCATAGTGTATTGCGGATTTACAAGTTTTACGTTTTTTCTAAAGTAAAACATCCGCTTAACCGACTTGTATTGCCCGAAAACACTCGTTAATTCATTTTTATCTTTGTTACTTATGATTTTGCCTCCAGTGGTATAAACTGCTTCTTTTGTTTGAAGATTGTATTTTAATTGATTTGTTGTTAAAACACTCGATGGATCCTTTAATCTTACATTTCCAATGATATCTGCAATTTTGTTTTTCCCGTCATAACTCAATCTATTCCCTGAAACGGTAACACTATCGCTAACGATTCTTACGTTAGAATATGCTTCCATTCTGTCTGTTCCTTCGAAAAAGTACGCAGAATCACAATAAAGCATGGCTCCCTCATGTTCAAAAATTACATTTCCAATAAGCCTTCTTGCATCTGGAACCCTTTCATCAAATTCGAGTGAATTTGCGCTAACAATGCGAATTTTCTTTCCCGTTTGACTGTACAATACGGTACACAGAAACAGCAACATAAACAACAGGCAGAAGTGCTTGAGCATTCGTGTTTTTTCAGGCATCGGTGCAAAAATAGAGGAATAATTTCAGTGCGTCTAATAATTCGATCCTCGATTAAGCTCAAGATGATTTGCTGCAAACTGTATATCGGATTGTATTAGATTTACTGCCTATTTCAGAAAGATGAGTTTTCCCGTCAAACACACAGCTAAATCCCGTTTAAGTGAAACGGATTTCAATCACTTACCATTTGGTCGCATATTTTCTGATCACATGTTTCAAGCTGATTTCAATGGTAATCAATGGATTAATGCTGGGATTCGTCCATATGCACCGTTGGAGTTACAGCCCTCTTCAGCTGTTATTCATTACGGGCAATCGGTGTTTGAAGGGATGAAAGTTTATCGAAGTGATGAAGGCGAATTGCTTTTATTCAGACCCATTGAGAATTTCAAGCGGATGCGAAATTCATCTATACGACTAAGTATGCCGCTCGTCCCTGAAGACATATTCATGAATGGAATCATGGAATTGATTAAGGTGGATGCCAATTGGGTGCCTTCAGGCGATGGTAAATCTCTCTATATCCGCCCAGTTTATTTTGCAACCGACCCTGTGATAGGTGTACATCCTTCTGAACTGTATACTTTCCTTGTAATAACAAGCCCTACAGGTGCATATTACACTGCAGAATTGAAGGTAAGGATTGAAAAAACTTATTCGCGTGCAAGTCGCAGTGGAACAGGTTATGCAAAGGCTGCTGGAAATTATGCAGGCGCTTTATATCCTACTCAGTTGGCCCAGCAAGCTGGATACAATCAAGTAATTTGGACCGATGCTGCAACAAATACCAAAGTTGAAGAATCTGGCACGATGAATTTGATGTTCGTGATCAACAATGTTTTGGTAACGCCTTCATTGAGTCCAAGTAAATTGGCTGGAATTACACGTGATTCAATTATTGAAATTGCCCGTTATTGGGGATTTCCAGTGGAAGAGCGCGACGTATTTGTGGAAGAAGTTGTTGCTGGATTGCGTGATGGTTCTGTAACTGAGGCGTTTGGAACAGGAACCGCCGCAAATATTGCACCCATTTCGATCATTGGGCACGAAGGAGAAGACTTCGTAATTCCTAAGCCGAATGAAAACTCATTCTCCACAAAAGCATTACAATTTCTCGATGGAATAAAGACAGGAAAAATTGCAGATCCTTTTGGATGGGTAGTTAAAGTTTAACTAACCTCTAACGATTGTTTGATCTCTGTCTGGTCCAACCGAAACGATAGCCACTGGAACTTCCAATTCTTTTTCAAGAAAATCGATGTAGTTTCTCAGGTTTTCAGGGAGATCGTCGTATTTCCGCACACCTGTTAAATCTTCATTCCATCCTTTCATTTCTTGGTAGATTGGTTGTACGAAATCAGGATGAATATCGAATGGCAAATCGCGAGTTGCTCCTTCCGCAGTTTGGTAAGCTGTACAAACACTAATGTTTTCGAAGCCGCTCAAAACGTCGGCTTTGGTCATAATGAGTTTGGTAACACCATTTAGCATGATGCTGTATCGAAGTGCAGGTAAATCTACCCAACCACAGCGTCGTGGACGGCCTGTTGTGGCGCCAAATTCACGACCAATTCTTCGTATTTCTTCGCCTGTTTCGTCTTCAAGTTCAGTTGGAAATGGTCCACTTCCAACCCTTGTGCAATATGCCTTGAATATCCCATAAACTTCACCGATTGATGACGGTGCAACGCCAAGTCCGGTGCAAGCTCCAGCAGCAATGGTGTTTGATGATGTAACAAATGGATAGGATCCAAAATCAATGTCGAGCATCGATCCTTGAGCACCTTCAGCAAGTACTTTTCTTCCTGCTTTGTTGTGTTCATTGATAACATGCTCACTGTCGATCATCATAAATTTTCGAAGGTGATCAATGCCTTCAAAAAATGCAGGTTCGTGGTCGTCTAAATTATATTCAAAGCCGTAATGACCGAGCATTTCAACATGCTTTTTCACCAAGAATCCATAACGTTCTTTAAAATCGGGACGAAGGATATCTCCAACTCGGATTCCGTTTCTTCCTGTCTTATCCATGTATGTTGGTCCAATGCCCTTTAAGGTTGAGCCAATCTTCGAAAGCCCTTTTGCTGCTTCAGAGGCCGCATCGAGCAAACGATGAGAAGGAAGAATGAGGTGTGCTTTTTTGGAGATCTGGAGATTCTGATATATGTCGACTCCTTTAGCAAATAGGGCGTCTGTTTCCTTTTTAAAAATTACTGGATCGATAACGACGCCGTTTCCAACAATGTTTATTGTGCCAGAATGAAAAATGCCAGATGGAATTGTGTGCAACACGTGTTTACTGCCGTTGAATTCGAGGCTGTGGCCAGCATTTGGGCCGCCTTGGAAACGCGCAATTACTTGGTAATGCGGCGTTAAAACATCAACTATTTTGCCTTTTCCTTCGTCGCCCCATTGAAGGCCTAGTAAAACATCAATTGCCATTTTCAGTTTTTTCTTTTGATTTACTTTCTGATAAAATCAGTGCAGCTTTCTCATGACTCTCGGCTGTCGTGAAGACATTGTCGAGTCGAGTTATGATTAAAAGTTTTTTCAGTTTCTCATTCACATTCACCAACACAACGTCTCCTCCCGCACTTCGACTTCTTGTGAGTATTCCAAGTAGAACGCCCAATCCAGAACTACCAAGGTAATTTAATCCTTCAAAATCAAGAATGAAATCACATTCGTTTTCCGCAATACTTTCTTCAATTTCAGTGAGTAAGTCTTTAGCTTCATATTTCTCCATCAGGCTTCCCTGAAAGAAAATTATGGTGGCTTGAGAAATTTGGTCTATTTCGAACGAAAATCCCATTATTCCGTGATGTTTTTATTTTCACATTGGCCATTTTCTGCCAATTTGTTGCACTTCCCGAAAAAAGTAAGGGCGTGACTAGAAATAGTGAAATTGAGTAATTCGCCTGCCATTTTTTGAATTTGCTGAATTCTTGGATCGCAAAATTCAAATACCTTTTCACAATCTGAGCAGATCAAATGATCGTGTTGGCGGTATTTATAGGATTTTTCGAATTGCGCTTGGTTCTTTCCGAATTGATGTCTTGTTACCAAATTACAAGTAAGCAGCAATTCAATTGTATTGTAAAGTGTAGCGCGGCTCACACGATACTTTTTGTTCTTCATATAAACGTAAAGCGACTCTATATCGAAATGTCCAGTATGAGAATAAATCTCATCCAGAATGGCGAAACGTTCAGGCGTTTTTCTATGACCATTCTGTTCCAGATAATCCGAAAAGATTTGCTTTACTGTGTCTTTGGTTTCTTGGTCAGACATGCTGCTTATTGAAGAGCGGCAAAAGTAACAAAGAATCGTTAGTGCAAGTTGAACGAAATCGTTGAAATCAAGCAAGGACTTCTGGAAGTGCCCAGCAGAGCACGATAGCGACGAAGTGGGAATTTATCCAAACTTCTTAACACTTTTAATTTGTATCGAAACGAATTACTGAGGTTACTCCTTTTACTTGTTTGATTTTGCCCATTAATTCGGTGAGGTGATGGGTGTCATGAACGAAAACCATAATTGTTCCTTCGAAAACACCGTCCAAACTATCGAAGCTGATTGATCTCATGTTTACATTGAGCTCGTTGGAAATAATTCGGGTGATGTTATTTACGATTCCAACATCATCGATCCCATTTACACGAATCCCTGCCATGAATGCAATTTGCTGTTGATTTGTCCAGCGCGCTTTAACTATCCGGTAGGCGTAATTCGACATTAAGCTGATGGCATTCGGGCAGTTCGATTTGTGTATTTTGATACCCTCGTTGATAGTCACAAAACCAAAAACTTCGTCACCTGGAATTGGATTACAACATGGCGAAAGCTTGTAGTCGATTTTGTCCATGTCCTCGCCAATAACAAGCATGTCGCTTTTGCCTCGGATTTCTTTAACAATCGTTTCGAGCGTTGCAGGTTCATTGTTTTTCTCGCTATCGCCGCTTCGTGAAAATTTATTGCGAAGAATTTTGTACCAACTCGAGCTTTGTTCACCCCTTGCAATTTTGGCGAGATTTTCAAGTTTAACAATGCCTTCGCCGATGTTAAAGAACAAGTCGAGCGCGCTAGGCATTTTGTAATGTCGCACAAGATTTCCAATAGTTGATTGATCTAGAGGAATTTTGATTGCTTTGAGTTTTTTGTCGAGAATTTCTTTCCCTTGATCTGCTATAGCACGCTTTTCCTCTTTGAGTGAAGATTTGATTTTACTTCTCGCTTTTGCTGTTACAACAAAGTTTAGCCAATCTTCTTTTGGCTTTTGCTTGCTAGAAGAAAGGATTTCAATTTGATCGCCACTTTTAAGCTGATGGCTGAGTGGAACAAGTTTATTGTTGACTTTGGCTCCAATGCAAGAAAGGCCAACTTCAGAATGAATGTCGAAAGCAAAATCTAATGCTGAAGATCCAGATGGAAGCGTTTTGAGTTCTCCTTTTGGTGTGAAGACAAATATTTCTTCCGAGAATAGATTTAATTTGAAATCGTTGATGAAATCAAGTGCAGAAGCATCTGTGTTTTCCATCATTTCTCGAATTCTTCCTAACCAATCATCGATGGAAGATTCATAATCGTTTTTCTCCTTGTATTTCCAGTGGGCAGCATACCCTTTTTCTGCAATTTCATCCATCCTTTTTGAGCGGATCTGAACTTCTACCCACTTTCCAGTTGGACTCATCACTGTTGTATGCAAAGATTCGTAGCCATTGGCCCGAGGGGTAGAAATCCAATCGCGGAGCCTATCGGGATTGGGCTGATAAATATCTGTGATCATTGAGTAAACCCTCCAACAATCAGATTTTTCTGTTTCTTGTGGAGAATCAATAATGATACGAATGGCAAAAATATCGAAGATTTCTTCGAAGGGTATTCCCTTAATTTTAATCTTGTTATAGATCGAGTAAATCGACTTTGGACGGCCTTTGATGTCGAAATGGAGACCGCCATTCATCAAGCTGGTTCTAATTGGGTAAATGAACCTTGAGATGAAACGCTTTCTTACTTCATCGGTGTTTTTTAACTTGGTTGTAACTTCCTCGTAAACATCAGGTTGTGTGTATTTCAGGCCGAGATCTTCCATCTCAGTTTTAATGTTATACAAGCCAAGTCGATGCGCTAGTGGAGCATAAAGAAACAATGTTTCGGAAGCGATTTTTAACTGTTTGTCACGCGCCATACTTTCGAGTGTTCGCATATTGTGCAAACGATCGGCAAGTTTTATCAGGATAACGCGAACATCATCGCTCAGTGTGAGCAGAACTTTCCTAAAGTTTTCGGCTTGGATAGAAGAACTCTGGTCGAAAACATTCTCAATTTTCGTGAGGCCATCAATGATTTTTCCTTCTGTTTCCCCAAATAAATTTCTGATGTCTTCAAGGGTAACATCTGTATCTTCAACTGTGTCGTGTAATAGGGCGCAGATTACAGAAGTTGCACCAAGCCCAATTTCTGAGGCTACAATTTGTGCAACAGCAATTGGATGATAAATGTAGGGTTCGCCAGATTTTCGGCGCATGTCTTTATGCGCATCGAGAGCTAAATCGAAGGCTACACGAATCTGCTTACGATCGTTTTTATCGGCCTTTTCGCCGAGAGCACGCAAAAGCGCGCTGTATCGTTTAAGAATTTCCTTTTTTTCTGCTTCCAGATCGATAGTAACGGCAGGCATGCTGAATCTGTTGATGACTTGTAAAATTAGTCAACATGTTACTTCAAATCAGAATGATTTAGGAATTTATTACCAAATGAATGTTGGTGAAAATTAATTATTCGGTGTTCTCCTCTTTATCCTTAAGATATTGATAAAGATCTAATTGAGCACGGCGTCGTGATTGTGCTTGGGATTTTTTAAAGGTGTTGTTTTGAATTTTATTGATGTTTCGGGCCTTAGTGTTATCGCTCCATTGAATTTTCATCATTTCGATGATTTCATTTTTGAGATCCTTTTGATAAATTGGAAAACCAACTTCGTAACGACGACTAAGGTTTCTTTCCATCCAATCTCCACTTGATAGAAATACACGAGGTTCGTTGTTGTTACAGAAAATTAACACACGAGAATGCTCTAAGAATCTATCCACAATTGAAATTACACGAATATTCTCACTCAAACCTTTTACACCAGGTATTAGGCAACAAATACTCCTAATAATCAATCTGATTTTTACACCTTCTTGACTTGCTTCATATAGTTTCTCAATGATGCTTTTGTCTTGAAGGCTATTTAGTTTTAAGAAAATATAGGCTGGCAGACCTTTCAATGCGTTCTTTATTTCACGATCGATCATTGCGTAAATATCATGGCGCATGTGATCTGGCGCTACCAATAAGTGTTTAAACTCTCTTTTAATTCTCGTATCGGCAAGAATATCGAACACCGAAGCCACTTCGCGGCCAATATATTTGTCGCGTGTTAAAAGAGAAGAGTCTCCATAGAGTTTGGCGGTATTTTCATTAAAATTTCCTGTGCTCAGATAAGAGTATCTACGAAGTTTGTCATCCTCAATTCTTTCGATATAAACCATTTTTGAATGTACTTTCAAAATTGGGAAAGAATAAAGTACAGTTGCTCCAGCTTGTTCCAATTCTTTTGCATAATTGATGTTGGACTCCTCATCAAATCTGGCCTTTAACTCCATAAAGGCTGTTACTTGTTTGCCATTTGCAATTGCATTTAAAAGTGCCTGAATTATTTTTGAATTTGGTGCTGCGCGATACAAGGTTATTTTGATAGAACGAACTTTTTCATCCTCAGCAGCTTCGTTTAGCAAACGAATAACATAATCGTAAGAATGATAAGGGAAATGTAGTAGATAATCTCTTTTAGAAATCGCATCAAATAACTTTGCACTGTTGTCTAATTCTTTAATGCGAAGCGCTGGTAATTCTTCATATAAAATTCCTTTTTGATCAAATTTTGGAAAGTTCATTAAATCGCCAAAATTGTGATAACGGCCTCCAGGCATTAAATCTTGGCGATTAACTCCGAATACTTTTCTTAAATGATTCAGCGAATCTTGAGGCATCGCTCTGTCATACAAAAGTCGCGTTGGAACCCCTTTTTGTCGAGCCGAAATACCTTTCTTAATTTTCTTTAGTAGACTTCCAGAAAACTCATCTTCGAGCACCAATTCTGCATCTCGAGTGAGTTTAATGCTGTAAGCTTCAACAATTTCGTATTCTGGAAACATTTGTTTTTGAAGACATAAGCGCAATACATCTCCCAAAATCATTACATGGTGATAACCATTTTCTTCAGGCAATTCTAAAAAGCGCGTTAACTTTCTGGATGGAATTTCGGTAATAACGAATTCGAATGTACGCGGTCCTGGTCGATCGAAATCGCACAATTTAATCGACATATAAATCGATTTTTCATCAAGTTGTGGAATTCCTTTTTTATCAGATAAAGTAATTGGCTTGATTAACGGCTTTACTTGTTCTTCAAAATATTTTCTAACAAATTGTTCTTGTTTAGCACTGAGTTGGTTTTCGTTGACAAGCTTAATATTGCGCGCTTCTAATTCTCCTAAAATCTGATTCCAAAATATCTCATTAAATTCTTCTTGCTGCTTTTGTACAATTAAATTGATTTTCTTGAGAATTACTTTTGGATTTTCAGCTAAAACTTTTTTTGTCTTCAGTGTTAGTAAATTCAAGCGCTTCCATTCGGCCACTCGGATCCTGTAAAACTCATCTAAGTTGGATGAGAAAATGGCAAGAAATTTCATTCTCTCGTACAATGGAACGCGAACGTCGGCAGCTTCTTGAAGCACCCTGTGGTTAAAAGCTAACCAGCTTATATCTCTATTGAAAAAGATTTTAGGCATAATCTCAGCTAATATTTTTCGGGTAATCATAATAACTTAGTTTTCCGTTTCCGGCATTGATGTCTTTCCAGTTTTCGATGTTGAAATCGAACCATGCAACTGCACAGGTTGGGAATTCTAAAGGTCCGTTTGAAGTGAAATAATGCGTCAATTGATGAAGAGCTGGATTGTGCCCAAACAAGACCACTTTTTTGTATTGTTCAGGAATATGCCGAATCAAATCAAGAAGTGTGGATTCATGGGCATCATAAATGCGCATATCTGCAACAATAAAATCTGGGTCGTAAGCCAATTCACGAGAAAATCTTCGAGCCGTGGATATGGCTCTAAAGGCAGGACTACTAATTATGAGGTCGGGTTTGAACCCAGCTTCGAACAATTTACGCCCCATTTTAGGTGCATCGTTCGCTCCACGATCATTTAACAATCGTTCAAAATCCTCGGTATTTTCCTCTGCCCAACTCGATTTCGCGTGTCTTATCAAACAAAGTGATTTCATTGCATTTGTGTTCAGGTGCAATGTTAAGTAAAAATTAAGCCCTTGATAAACCTCAAAGAAAATTTAACATTGGGGCCTTTCGAGCTATTTTTTCATGAATACATCACCCCAACAAATCATTTCCCATTCATTTTTGATAGGGTTCCAGCGTTCAGCAAAACGAGTTTGTGCGTGAATTCGGTATTCATATTTCACCTCTCTTACACTACCTCCGCCTCTTGCAATTGCCTTGAAATATGGCTGTTCAATAGACGGTTCCTCAGAAAAGGTGAATTTAATTTCATCGCTGTATACTTCCTCTTCCTTAAAGAAAGCATCGGGTTCTCGTTTAATCTCATTTTTGAGATTGGTTATTTCTGGGAGGCTTTTAAGGGTATCAGTGAATGTTCCAATAAATGCGTAAGGAAAGGGAAGTTCAAATTTGTTCTCTGCAGCTGATGCCAACAGTTCTATCATCATTTCTTTTTGTTTAACATTCGAAATTGGAACATTATTGGAAATTATTGAAAAGGCAATTTGATGATTGTTTTTGTCGTAGAAATAGCCTGCGTATGCCCTTATTTTGTTCATGCTGCCGCTTTTGGCACGCATGTTTTCAACTCTTGGAAAGTTTTTCATAGTGCCTTCTTCTCCAACTTTAGGGATAGAACCGATAAAATAGGGCGCTGAGATTGATGATTTTGTTTGATTACGTAGGAACTGTGATTGAAAAGCAGTGCAAATTTGATTGTTTCGCGAAAGACCTGAGCCATCTACCAGATGCAGTGCACTATCAGCGTTCGCTTTGTAAACATTAAGTTCTGTTGTAAGGTAATCTCCAGTTGGATTTGCTGATTGCCCAATTTGGTTGAAGGCGATCCTTTTTGCTATTGCTTCCGCAAAAAGATTGTTGCTAGTAAAATTGGTCTCTTTCACCAATTCAAAGAGTTGCGGAGAATAAATTGTTTTCCAAACTGCACCTCTTTTTGATTCAAATTTTAATTCTCCTTCAATCTGAATATCATTCGCCTCTAAATATGCTTTCAGTTCTTTACCAAAGGCCAACGGAGGATCTGGTAATGAGGCTCTTTCTGAAAAACCAGCACTGTTTGCCAACGTTTCACCTTCAACAAGCACAGATTGGGAAAAAGGAGCACTAAACACATAAATCTCTCTTGAATAATTATAGGCGTTTTTAATGCTGTTTTTAAGCGTTAAATAACTTGCCCAACTGGAGGTGATTGTTGCTTTGGTGCTGTCGGAATTTGTTTTTCCTGGTGTAAATTGAATTGTAAATTCATTGTTTCGCCAATTCAATCCCCATGCTGCAGCTCCGTAGTAATTACCAATGTCTTCCCAAATATAATTACGTGGTGTAACTGTTTCATTATATGGAAGAATAAATGGATCAAGAATTAAATCTCCTTTTATTTTAGTAATTCCAGAATCTCGCAACATTTTTAGAATCGAATGCAAAACTGAATCACCTGGAATTGAGCCAGCTAAACCGCTTCCAAAAGAAGGATCACCGCTGCCTTT
>CANHIS010000009.1 GCA_947460255.1 Bacteroidota bacterium | reverse complement strand
TGCTTTTGTTAATACCATAATTCCAGCAGAACCAATCATTAACAGAAGCAGCATAGAACTTCCCCATTGTCCGGGTGAAATCCAATTTTCGTTAATTAATAAAATGGTTGCAATTATCCCAATATTGGCAGGATTGAAAATATGTTTCCCTTTGAATCGAAGTATGAATTTGCTTGCAATAGCTATCGTTGCAGCGAATATTAAGCTTGATGGATCATCGGTTTTCAAGAGAAGTGTTAAACCGAATGAAGTAATTAAAGCGCTTTTAAAAGAATCGAATGGAAGTTTATAAATATAAATGCCAATCCATTGTACGATAATCGAAGTAGGTAAAATTACCATGAAATTATCTATTTCATGGGTCCATTCTAGTATCCAAATTCCATAAAGTAGGAATGAACTTAAAAATAAGATTTGCCAATTGCGGGCGTCGGAAGTTAATTTCGCGGGAAACAATTTCGAAAGCATAAGTTGGATTTGGAGCTACTTATGCTTTCGCTCTTTATTGGTTCACGAATAGTGATAAAATTTCATAAATGCTTGTTTAACAGTTTTATAAATTGTTGTATACTTCTTTCGAGTAAAACTTTTTATAGCATTTTTCTAATCGGTTTCGCGTGAATATACAGTTGTAAACTCGCGTTGTTCCAAACTTAGATTTCTCGATAAGTTTGAATGAGCAAATCATTTCCGATTTTCTCTTTTATCTTATTTCCAGTTGGTATTTCAGGAGCTAATAAACCTTTTTCAATTTTAATGTTTGACTGAAAAACAGATACTTCATCCCAATAATTACCATCAATAAATCGTTGAAGCGTATTTGCTCCGCCTTCTACAATTAAGCTTTGAATTTTTCGATTGTGTAAGTCTGAAAGAATTAAAGAAATAAAATTTAATGGTTCAATTTTGATGTATTCAATATTGACGACTATTTTATTTAATACAAAATTGTACACTAGTGTAGTGGTTTTTTGGTTGAAAATCTTTGCATTTTCCGATACTTTTAAATTCGGATCAATTAAAATACGTGTTGGAGATTCCCCTGGCCAAAATCGGGCTGTTAATTCTGGATTATCTATTTGTGCTGTGCGCGATCCAATTAAAATTGCAGCTTCTTCAGTTCGCCATTTGTGACTTAATCTTCGCGCTGCATCCCCCGATATTCTGAAGGATCCTGTTTCATCCGCGGAGCGATGCTTGTCTAAAAATCCATCCAGACTCATTGCCCATTTTAAACGAATGTATGGCCGATTCTGTTTGATTGATGTAAAAAATCTACGGTTCATGAAATAGGCTTCAGTTTCACACATGCCTATATCGACGGAAATTCCAGCCGATTTTAATTTGTCAATTCCTTTACCTGCTACAAGCGGATTTGGATCGAGACATGCAACGTGAACGCTTGGAATTCCGCTTGTAACAATTAAATCGGCGCAAGGAGGCGTTTTACCAAAGTGTGAACATGGTTCTAGTGTTACAAAAAGTTCAGATTGTGTTAATAGCGTTTTGTCCATAACGCTCTGAATGGCATGCACTTCCGCATGTGGTCCTCCATAATTTCGGTGCCAACCTTCTCCGATGATTTGATTGTTGTGCACAATTACGCAGCCAACCATCGGATTAGGTGCAACGTTTCCAGCACCGCGTTGGGCAAGTTCAATGGCTCTAAGCATGAATGAATCCATGGTTCGAAAATAAGGTTTCCCTTTCAATCCAATTGCTTTTTCGCACTTTTGCACCTATGAGAATTGCAGGCAACAAGATTTCCGACATCAAAAAGTACTTCTATCAAGAGCTGGAACAGCAATACAGTCAAGGAGAAATACTCATTTTGTTTCGGATGGCTGTTCAACATACCAACGGATTATCGCATCTCGACATTCATTTTGAGCCCGATTTACGTGTGCAAGAAAGCGATGTATTGCAGTATTCATGGTTTGTGAAACGACTTGTTCAGGGTGAACCTGTTCAATACATTATGGGTTACACTTGGTTTATGGATTTGAAAGTAAACGTAACGCCAGCAGTGCTCATTCCGCGGCCTGAAACCGAAGAACTTGCCAATTTAATTATCATGGAATTGCAAGGAATTGAAAATCCTGTGATTCTGGATGCATGCTCTGGAAGTGGTTGTATTTCTCTGGCATTGAAAGCGTATTGCTCCAATGCAAAGGTTATTGGTGTGGAATTATCAGATGAAGCATTAGAAGTTTCTCAGCAAAATGCAGCATCACTCTCATTGGATGTTGACTTTCAGAAATCTGATGTGTTACAACTTGAAACATGGGCAGAACCATTGGATGTACTGGTTTCTAATCCGCCGTACATTTCAAAATCTGAAAGCGAAGGTCTTTCTGTTCAAGTACGGGATTTTGAGCCCGCTATGGCTTTATTTGTCGATGATCCAGATGTGTTGTTATTTTATAGAAGATTATCGAAATTGGGTTTAAATTCAGTTAAACAAGGAGGTTTAATTGCACTTGAGTGTCATTTTGAAAACACTGAAAAGGTTGCTGAAATTCTTATTTCCGATGGTTGGAAAAATGTTTTAATTGAAAATGATTTGAGCGGAAATCCACGAATAGTTTATGGAAGAAAATAAATTTCAATTAACTTTTTCCTCATTATGAGAAGTCTAATTATAAGTTGCGTTTACATTTTATTTTCGGTTTTATTAAATGCACAGAATCCTGCATTGAAAAACAATCAAGTGAGAAAAATTGCTTTCACTTTCGATGATGGAGATACTTCAAGTTACAAAGGTTTTCCTTTCGAGGTTTGGAATAACAACATTTTAACAACGCTCGATAAATATCAACTTAAGGCAATTTTATATGCACATGGAAAAAATAAATTAAACGAAAAAGGGAGATTTATTTTACAATCTTGGAATGATCGTGGGCATTTGATTGGAAATCATTCATTTGCTCACAAGAATTATAGTCATCCAAAGGCTACCTTTCAGTGGTTTAAGGATGATTTTCTTAAGAATGACAGTATAATTCGCAATTATTCAAATTATGTGAAGCTTTATCGTTTTCCATATTTGAAACAAGGAGAAACAAAGGAAAAAGTCGACTCGGTTCAATCGTTTTTTAATCAATTGGATTATAAAATTGGTCACGTTACTGTGGATGCGTCTGATTGGTACATTAACGGCCGTTTAATTAAATACATTGAATCTGGGGAAACTGAAAAGCTGGAAAAGTTCAAATCATATTATATTAAACACTTGTATAATCGAGCGTTTTATTACGATTCACTTGCTACTGTTTTCTGTTCCAAAAAAATTAGTCATACCATTTTACTACATCACAATTTAGCCGCTGCGCTTTTTTTGGATGATTTAATCAAGTTTTTCAAAGCTCAAGGTTGGCAGATTATTGATGCTGATGAAGCATTGAAAGATGAGTTTTATACCAAAGAATCCACTTTGCTACCAAGTGGAGAAAGTCTTGTTTGGTCAATCGCTAGAGAGTATTCTAATCTTAGAAAAACCTTGCGATATCCCGCTGAAGATGGAACTTACGAAGAGGTTGAGATGGACAGATTAGGTTTATAGTTTCCTGAAAATAACTTACTATATTTGATTACCTAAATCGAAAATTATGCAAAGGTCACTCTTGGGCATACTTATTATGTTATTCACTAATTTATCAGCTCAAAACTATTTAAATCCTTCAGCTCGTTGGGTTCAAACCTTTTATTATTCTGGCTTCACGACCAATACAACATGTCGTTCAACGCTCTATTTTCAAGGCGATACAACAGTCAATAATCTATTGTATTACAAATTGTTCGACAATTCAGAATGTCTTGTTACTACCACACAATTTGACTCACTCGGAGAGCCTTTTCAGGTGGTCGATACCAATATTTCAACCCTTTTCAGGGGCTTCATTCGGGAGGAAAGTCGAAAGGTTTATTTATTGGATATTAATGGCAACGAATCCATGCGTTACAACTTTGGATATCCCAATTTTACCTCTGTCGATTTGGTGGCTCCTTACGGAACTTGTCAACCAGCGAATAGTGTGTCGATCACCACGCACGATACTGTGTGTATTGGAAACATTGGAAGAAAAAGATGGAGGGTGAGCATGTCGCAATATCCATTGGCGCAATATATTATTGAAGGAGTTGGGCCTTCATCTGGTTTTCTTGCCCCAACATGCAGAAATGGTTGTCCTGAATGTGGTTACAACTTGCTAAATTTTGTTTTGAACGGAGATACCCTTTATCAAGGAACTTGTTCCATTCCATTGGCAATCGCCCCAGAAAATCCCGAAGTTGAAATTATCCAAACACAGAATGAATTAACGGTTAAGTCTGATGGTTTGATTGAATTGGAAGTTTTTTCAATCAATGGAAGTCTCTTGAAACGTCAAAGTTCTCAGCATAACAACCAAATCAATTGTTCCTTTTCTGAATTTCCTTCAGGCATTTATTTATACCGTGGAAATTCCAACGGCAAGCCATTTCAGGGCAAATTCGTAGTTGCTCGAACCGATTAAATGTCGAACTCCCGGGCGAAATCTGCAATTAAAGCTACCGTTTGGAGCATCATTGGAAATGTTGTTTTAGCATCGCTTAAGTGGATCTTTGGCTACTTTGGAAATTCATATGCATTGATTGCTGATGCGATTGAATCTACTTCCGATATTTTTGGATCATTTCTGGTTTTGCTTGGCTTGAAGTATGCACAGCGGCCAGCCGATAAAAACCACCCGTATGGCCATGGTCGAGCAGAACCACTGATTGTATTTTTGGTCGTTGGATTTTTAATCGTTTCTGCCACTATTATCGCTTGGGAAAGTATTCACAATATTCAACAGCCGCATGATCCACCTAAGTCGTTTACGCTGTGGTTTTTAGTTGGCGTTATTTTGTGGAAGGAAATCTCCTACAGACTGATGAAACGCAAGAGCAAAGAAACTGGAAGTTCCTCTCTTGAAGCTGATGCTTGGCACCATCGATCCGATGCAATCACTTCATTGGCAGCATTTATCGGTATTTCAATCGCTTTGATATTGGGTAAAGGATATGAGTCGGCCGATGACTGGGCTGCGTTGTTTGCCTCAGGATTTATTTTTTACAATAGTTATCTCATTCTTCGCCCTGCGCTTGGAGAATTAATGGATGAACATGTTTATCCTGAAGTGGAAACCAATATTCGCAATGTTTCTGTTTTGGTAGATGGCGTTTTGGACACTGAAAAGTGCTTTATCCGCAAAGCGGGGATGAATTATCTCGTTGATTTACACATTTCGGTCAATGGGAATTTATCGGTTCGTGAAGGTCACGAGATAGCACACCGTTTGAAATCAAAGCTTTTGGATATGATTCCTGAACTTTCGGAAGTGATGATTCATGTGGAGCCACAATAGCTTTGGTTTATTGGGATTTACAATGATATTTCTAAATTGATCCCCTGAAAATCATCTATATGTATTCAAGAATTGTCGGAACAGGACATTATGTGCCTTCTAATGTGATCACTAACAACGATTTGGCTGAAATTATGCCAACTTCCGACGAGTGGATCACCGAACGCACTGGTATCAAAGAACGCAGGTATTTCACACCTGGAGAAGATACGGTGAGCAACATGTCGGCGAAAGCTTGTCGAATGGCTTTGAAAAATGCTGGTATCACTGAGAATAATATCGACATGATTGTTATGGCAACTATCACATCAGAGTACTATTTTCCAGGTTCAGGAGTATTGCTTCAGCGTGAATTAGGACTTCCAAACATACCGGCTTTAGATATTAAAATGCAGTGTTCTGGATTTATTTATGCATTAAGTGTTGCCGACCAGTTTATTCGAAGTGGCACCTATAAAAATGTATTAGTCGTTGGTGCTGAAATTCAGTCTAATGCAATCGAACACAGTGAACGCGGTAGAAACATGGCGGTAATTTTTGCGGATGGGGCAGGGGCAGTGGTTTTGCAAGCAACTGATGATCCTGCACATAGAGTTTTATCAACACATCTGCATTCAGATGGAGTTTATGCCGAAGAGTTGGTGATGAAGCATCCAGGCAGCGTTTTGAAAGATCGAATTACGCATGAAATGCTAGATGATGGTACCATGTTGCCTTACATGAACGGGCCAGCCGTTTTCAAACATGCCGTTACTCGTTTTGCTGAAGTGATTGATGAGGCACTAAATTTCAATAACCTCAAAGCTGAAGATATTGACCTGCTCATTCCACATCAAGCCAACTTAAGGATTTCTGAATTTATTCGTGAGAAGTTGTCCCTTCCAGAATCTAAGGTGTTTAATAACATTCAGAAATATGGAAACACGACTGCTGCATCAATACCAATTGCATTAAGTGAAGCAGTGCAAGAGGGACGCTTAAAACCTGGCGACAATTTGTGTTTGGCTGCTTTCGGATCTGGATTTACTTGGGCTTCAGCAATGATTCGGTGGTAATCTGTGAGTTAAATTAAACCTAATTCCTATTTAATTGATTTACAGAAATAATCCACGCGTGTTAATCTTTCGATCTTTATCCACAAACTTCACTAGGTCGGGAAGGAATTCATGAAAGATTGATTGATAAAATAGATAATGTCGTTCGAGCTCTTTGTGGGCATTTTCCATCCCCGAAGGGAAGCGGCTTCTGTGCGCCAACCCTGATAGGGCGCGTTTAATTCCCTCAATATGTTGATAATTAATGAGCCAATCTTGCATGCTCATGTAATGTAAAGTGTATTGAGATCTTTCTGGCATTGCCTCTTTATACTGATGCAATAGTTTGTAAATGTGTTCGGTATATTCCTTAAGATCTTGATCGGAATAATCATTCCAATTTTTCGCAAGGAAATGGTCACCAAAAACATCCATTACAATCCCGGCAAATTTCCTAAACTTGGGCCTCAATGCAGCTTTCCCGCGTTCAATAACTGGATGAGCATCTGTGAACATATCAATTTGTCGATGCAATCGAATTCCTCGAATAATTTCGGTGCTAAATTTTTCTATTTGCTTGCCCTTGACTGCATCAGCGATGAATCCACCAACAATCAGATCGGGATTGTCGCCTGCTAAATACAAGTGGGCTAAATAATTCATTTTGCAGTTGCTCGATTTCTGGCTAAGATAACATGATTTATTTTCAATCATAACCAATCTTGTTTCGAAGTAATTCACCGACTATAAACAGCTTCAGATTTTAGTTTTTCGATGATCTTTTGCGATTTCCCCAGCATAAAATTCACATTTCCTATCTTGCAGCCATGAAGTACAAAATCATCTTATTATTCACATTCATCTACAGTGCTGGTTTTTTAAGTGCACAGTTATCGTCGGCAGAAATTTTACAAAAGCTTCAAAGGCTTGGAAATACTGCAAGCGTGCTTTACATTGCTGCTCACCCCGACGATGAAAACACTCGATTGTTGAGCTATTTGTCGCGTGAATTGCATGTAAGAACAGCTTATTTGTCGCTTACACGAGGCGATGGAGGGCAAAACTTGATCGGTTCTGAAACAGAAGAAGCATTGGGTTTGATTCGCACACAAGAATTGCTTGCCGCAAGAAAAATCGATGGTGCACAACAGTTTTTCACACGCGCCTTCGATTTTGGTTACTCGAAAAATCCTGAAGAAACTTTTTCTATTTGGAATCGAGATTCAGTTCTACATGATGTGGTTTGGGTGATTAGAAATTTCAAGCCAGATATTATCATCACGCGATTTCCTACTACCGGCGAAGGCGGACATGGTCACCATACGGCTTCAGCAATATTAGCTGTAGATGCATTTAAAGCTGCCGCAGATCCAAAGAAATATCCTCGTCAGCTTAAACATGTTGAAACTTGGCAATCTAAAAAGCTATTTTGGAACAACTTTATGCCTTCGCGTGACGTCACCACCAACACCAAAGGCATGATAAAGATGGATGTTGGTGCATTCAATCAAAATTTAGGATTATCGATAGGTGAAATTGCTTCGATGAGTAGATCTCAGCACAAGAGCCAAGGTTTTGGAGTGAAAATGCAGCGTGGTGAAATTCTTGAGTATTTCACACAATTGGATGGTGATACCGCAAGAAATACAATTTTTGATGGCGTTCCAACTTCTTGGTCGCGTTATCAAAATGGAGCAGGAATTTCGGTGATGGTGAACCAAATGATCAGCAATTTCGACCCTTACAATGCTTCTGCTACAATACCGCAATTGGTTTTATATCTTGAAGAAATTCAAAAGATGGGCGATAAATTTCAATATCAAGTTAAACTAAAAGAAGTTGAAGATTTAATGTTGGCCTTGGGCGGTGTTTATCAGGATATTACGGTACAAAAAATTGAGTATTTAGCCGGTGACACTCTAACATGTAACTACAACTTTATTTATCGAAGAGCCAATATGGTTAATCTGGTTTCCTTGAAAGTGCCAGGGGCGCAGGAAGAAATTAGATTTACCGATAAAATTAAAAGCAATCAATTGGTAGAAAAAAAGATTAAAATTCAAATTCCTTTAAATACTCCAATTAGCAATCCTTATTGGATTTAAAATCCTCATGATGAAGGCCTGTTTATTCATGAAAAATTTACACAAACTGGTCAACCAGACAGCGACCCTATACTCTATGCAGAAGCTGTAATTTCGGTAAACGGTATTATGATTACTCGGAAATTACCGATCATTTACAAATGGGTTGATCCTGTGAAAGGCGAGTTAACCAGAAGGGTAGAGGTCGTTCCTAATCTTCGTGCTGTCCCGGTCCAACAGGTTGTTGTTTCTAATGGAAAAACCGACGTTTCGATGGATTTAAATATTGAGTTTTTAATCGACAGTCTCGAAGGTGAGTTATACTTGAATATTCCTGAAAATAAAGGCTTTCAAATAATACCTGAGAAAATTCAAATCAATTCAAATACGGCTCGCAAGCATAAAGTTTCTTTTCAACTTCGCAAGAATCCTTCTAGAGAATTGAAGTCATCTTTTAATGAATCAATTCAAGTGATGTTCAGAAAAAAAGGTTCGAATGTGGCAGAAGAAATTCAACAAACCTTGCGAATCGAATATGATCATATTCCAACTCAAACTTATCATGTACCATGCGAATTTCGCTTTACTTACACACCTTTAGAAAAATCGGTTGCCAAAATTGGCTATGTTGAAGGCGCTGGCGATGATGTTGCCGAAGCATTGCAAGGTGCTGGTTATCAAGTTGAAATTCTGAATGACGCAAAAATCAGGAATCTTTCTGTAGGCGATTTTGATGCTATTGTTGTGGGTATTCGAGCGCTCAATTCAGTTGAAGATATGGCTCAATGGATGCCGTTCTTTTTGGAATACACAAAACTTGGAGGCACTTTGGTGATGCAGTACAACACAAAGAACTGGATCAGTGATGTGAAGGTTTCTCCAGGTCCATTTCCATTTGAGATTTCTAGAAATCGCGTCACCAATGAGCGAGCTCCGGTGAAGATACTTTATCCTGATCATCCAATTTTTAATTATCCTAATAAAATTACCAATTCAGATTTTGATGGATGGGTGCAGGAACGTGGTATTTATTTCACAGAAAAGGTGAGTTCTGAATACCAAGATTTGCTTTCAATGGCCGATCCCAATGAAACCGAAATGAAAGGATCGCTGATATATGCACCTTTTGGATCTGGTCATTTTATATACACTGGATTGGCGTTTTTTCGTCAACTACCAGCCGGTGTGCCTGGGGCTTTTCGCTTGTTCTCTAATTTTTTATCAGTGGGGAAAAATGAGCAACACTAAAAATGAAAATCTCAAGATGAAACGCATCTATTGGATTTTAATGGTGTTTTTGATATTACAAATTTTATTTTACCGCTTTTTTACGCAATTGTTTTCATGAGCACTATCGACTTATTTGTGCTTTGTGCAACGCTGTTAATGATTGTTGCTTATGGGGTTTACAAAAGCCGTAGTACGCGAGATTTGGACGGTTATTTTCGTGGAAATCAAAGCATGCCATGGTTTTTAGTCTTGCTCAGCATCATGGGCACCCAAGCGAGTGCAATTACATTCTTGTCTGGCCCAGGTCAAGCATACACAGATGGGATGCGGTTTGTGCAATATTATTTCGGTTTGCCACTTGCGATGATTGTTATCTGCATCGCATTTGTTCCTGTTTTCAGTAGATTAAATGTTTATACGGCATACGAATATTTAGAAAAAAGATTTGATGTTAAAACCCGAACATTTACCGCTGCATTGTTTTTATTGTCGCGCGGTTTATCTACCGGCGTGAGTATTTATGCTCCATCTTTAATTTTGAGCTCCATTTTTGGTTGGAATATTTATCTAACCAATTTATTAATGGGTGGCTTGTTGATTATTTATACTGTAAGTGGCGGAGCCAAAGCGGTAGCTTACACACAACAATTACAGCTCTTTATTATTTTTGGAGGCTTGTTTCTTGCTGGATATTTGGTTGTTGAAATGTTACCGCAAGACGTTGGATTTACAGACGCTTTGCATTTAAGTGGAAGCTTAGGTAAATTAAATGTAATCACTACTGGATTTGAAAATGGTAGTTTTAATTGGAGCGACAAATACAACATATTTAGTGGAATTATAGGGGGGTTCTTTTTGGCTCTTTCGTATTTCGGTACCGACCAGTCGCAAGTGGGGCGATATTTAACTGCTAAGAATCTGAATGAGAGTCGTATAGGTTTGTTGATGAATGGATTTGTTAAAGTTCCGATGCAATTTTTAATCCTCTTGTTAGGCGCTTTGGTCTTCAGTTTTTATTTGTTCACATCTGCACCGGTTTTCTTCAATGAAAGTGGCTTAGTCAAACTTCGTTCTACAAACAAGGCAGATTCATTGGTATGGGCTGAACAGAGATTTTCAGCGCTTTCTTCAGCCAAGGCGGAAGAGGCAGCAAAATTTAGTAAAGCCAGATCGAACAACGACCAAGCTTCTATGGATTTATCAGTAGATCAATTATCGAAATATGAAAAAGAATCTGGCTTAATCAGAACACAAGTTAAATCGTGGGTTAAATCTTCTGCCGAAGGCGTCGATTCAAACGATACGAACTATATTTTCTTGCGCTTCGTGGTTGATTTTCTCCCCATTGGATTAGTTGGTTTACTTGTTGCCATTATTTTTCTCGCCGCTTGGGGATCGATTGCTGCGGCATTAAATTCTTTGGCATCATCAACAATTATAGATCTACATAGACGGTTTAAAAAGTCTGAAATGTCTGCAGAGCAAGAATTTAGTTGGTCAAGAAGATACACTTTTTTGTGGGGGGTATTTTGTGTGCTGATTGCTTGTTTTGCCTCAGAGATTGGCAACAGTCTTATCGAAACAGTTAACATTCTGGGCTCTTTGTTTTATGGAACAATCCTCGGAATATTTCTTGTTGCATTTTGGCTAAAAAAGGTTGATTCGAATGCTGTTTTCCTGTCTGCATTATTGTCACAAACTACTGTATTTATGACGTTTAAATTCACAAGCATTAGCTTTTTGTGGTACAATGTTTTAGGATGTCTGGTGGTATTTATTGGAGCTTTTGTGATTCAATTGTTCTTTCAAAATCGCAAGGAACCTATTAGTGAATAGTGAATTTGTGTTCATGTTATCCGATTCATATTCAACCCTTGTGAAAACAAACTACATGGAGATAACGTATTTTGCATTCCATCTATAAGGATGTTTCAAAGTTTAAATTGAATTTTCTTGTACAATCCAAATGACCCGTTTATATTCGGGCTTTAATGAAATACCATCATCTGAATGAAACCATTACGTCATTTTGAAAATCTTGATGCGCTTCGATTTGTTGCGTTTTTCTCAGTGTTTTGCTTGCATATTACAAGTTTTGCATTGTATTACAATGGTGAATCTTGGTACCAATGGATCGAAACTTCTTTGGCACAGAATGGTGATCTTGGTGTTAACTTCTTCTTCACACTGAGCGGATTTCTGATCACCAATTTATTACTTCAAGAAAGAGAAGACACCGGTAAGATTAATATTGGAAGTTTCTATGCCCGAAGATTCCTTCGTATATGGCCACTTTATTTTATTCTGATTATAGTAGGCTTTATTGGTATTCCTGCCTTACTGAATTTGGCTCCTCAATACAACCCATTCAAACCTGAATATTCTTTAATTCCATACGATAGAATATGGTATTATTTAAGTTTTTTAGTTAATTTCGATTTAGTCAATAATCCTTATCCAATCCCTGTTTTAGCAGTTCTTTGGTCGATTTCTGTAGAGGAACAATTTTACATTTTTTGGCCTTTATTAATTGCATTTATCCCAAGAAAATACCTCGTTTATTCTTTGTTCGGAGTGTTGATTGGTGCAGCGCTATTTCGATTTTTCCAATGGAATGAAATTGTTCAGCTTTTCAATACGTATCAACTTGGAAATGTTGATGTACCTCATTCTCCCGAAATTGTAGCGAAATTCGCACAACTGCAGCAACAAGCCTCAGTTACAACTCGCTTTCACACGATCAGTATTTTTTCCGATATAACCATGGGAGCGTTATTGGCTTATGGCTTGTTTTATTCGAGCCGCGTGAGAGAATATTTTAGAACCTTACCGCGCAAATCAATTGTATTGCCTTATATCGCAGCCGTTGTTTTGGTCGTAATTCGCGACGAAACTTATAGTCTTCAATTTTACCGCATAATAAATTGGGTGCATGCAATCGAGCCTGCATTATTCTCCTTCATTTTTGCATTTATTATTGGGGAACAGCATTATTCACAAGAGTCGTTTTACAAGTTTGGGAAGTTGAAGATTTTATCTTCTTGGGGGAAATTGTCTTACGGACTTTACGTTTGGCATTTAGTAGCCATTTGGCTTGTATTTTTTGCATTCAAGGCTTTAAATCTGCAACCAGAAATCGATAGCCCATGGGTATTCTTAAGCCAAATTATTTTGTGTTTTGTGATCACTTTATTGATGTCGATTTTAAGTTATCGTTTTATCGAGGGTCCATTCCTGCGATTTAGAAGTCGCTTCCGGTCATCTCAAAGTACAGATCACTTTGCTCAGAATGAAAGCTAAGCGCACAAGATAAAATCACGCATGATTTGAAATCCTCGATTTTCTAAATCTTCCCGAATTAATCGCCAACTTCCTCGGTTAGAAACCATTGATACAATGAATGTGTTTTCGGATGGTTTGATTTCATTCCAAGGCGTAAATGGAAGATTTAAGAATGAACGAGTCTTTAGATCGGTTATGCCTTTCACGATGATTCCATTTTTTATCAATTGTTCGATCATCGGTCTTGCTAGTTTCCCAACTCCTGCAATGATAATTTCCTTATTTGGCTGTACGTTGGTATTAATCCAATGCGTCAAGTATTCAATTTTCAACCAAGTAAATGAAGATTTTGAACAACGTAAATCTGTTCTCGAAAGGCGATTTTCACTATCGTACCATCGAAGTACCATTGAATCAATCTTTGCCATCTTTCGGCCTTGTTGAAGCCACCGAAGCCATAGTTCATAATCTTCGGGGAAGTTGCCATTTTTATATTGCTCTTGGTCCTGAATCGCTGATTTTCTGAACATCACCGAAGGGTGAGCAAATGGAGATTCAATAAATCTTAGTTGCGAAATATCATCATGGGTTTTAACTTCATTTAACTGATCCACATATAACGCAAAGCCACGACTATCCTCTATACTTCCAGCATACTCAACGAAACCAGAAACCAAATCAATTTCAGGATTGGCTCTTAAATACTCAGCTTGATGTTCAAGTCTGTTAGGGAGCATTTCATCGTCGGCATCCATTCGAGCGATAAATTCTCCTTTACAATACTGTAAACCTGTGTTGAGCGCCTTCACAATTCCTGGTTCAATTTCCTTGAATTTCCGGATATTCAATTCTGGATTTCGCTGAATAAATTGATCAACAATAATAGAATCCTCCACCTGATTTTCAACCAGTATTAATTCATTGTTTTGCAGCTGCGGCTTAATTGAATCGAGACTTCTTAGGATAACATGGTCGACATTTCGATATGGAAGAAGTACCGAAACACTTATATTACTTATCATTCTTCGTCTTCATCGAATGAAATAATCACTTTGTTTTGTTTTTTGGGATCCTTTTGTGGCTTTACAAGTGTTGAATCTTTTTTAAACAAACCAAATTCTTCTTTAAGCAGTTGTTTCATGGTTTGTTTTTCGTTTACAATGTCGTTTTTAATTTTGGCTCTTGCGCCTTGAGAATCGTATGATATCAATGGATTTGAAACAGGCCCTTTCATAGAAATGAACAAACTTGTTCTTCCCAATCCATCATCTTCTACCACACCGAACTCTTCTATGTCTTTTCTTGCTTTTTTAGCTTTTCGTGCAAGAATGTCTGAAAGCAAAAGTCTTAAATGATAATCTACTTGATTATCGAAAGTATGAATACCTGAAGCGCTTATTCTAATTGCATTTGAGGCAATATCCATTTGCGGGATAATGATTTTGCTGTTTCTAATTTCAATTGTATTTTTTAATTGAGAAAACTTAACATTCATCAGTTCGTCCAATGATACAAATTTAGACAATGCTTCAAGTGGTTCAAAACTGATAAGCTGACCTTGGTTAATGATCAAATCAGCCTTACTATAAACCAAATTTGGATCGATATAAAGCGATGCATTCGCAATGGCTTCAAAATCGATTTGAGCGTCTACTAATCCTCTTATGTTCTCATCCTTCACCACATCTTGGCCAAAATTTTCACACTCGAAAAACAGACTATTGATATCGACTTTGTTTAGTTTGGCTTTACAAGACAATAGTAATTTACCTTCATTGTTACTGATGGCATTACCATTCATTTGAACGGAGCCTTTCATGGTACTGAAGTTTAACTGCTGGGCATTCAATTTAGAATTTGAAACATCAAATAAGCCACTAATTGAATTTGCTGTGAACTTCCTGAATTTTAATTGGTTAACCTTTGCCCTCAATTTTAAATTTAAACGTTGGGAAATCCGGAATTTATAAGGCTCAGTATTTCCTTCGGCTTTACTTTTTCTTTCAAATAATTCGTCAAGAAATACTGACCGACTTTCAACAACTGCATCAATTCCAATTGGTTCATTTTCAGCAAAAAGCCAAGCAAATAGGTTGTTCAGACTTCCCTTTAGTTTGAAGTCTGTTTTGCCAAGCATTCCTCGTAAATTCTCAACCTTAACAAGATTTTCTTGAAATTTCAGTTCTCCATTAAAGTCTCTGTAGTTGAGTGTATCTCCAGCGATTTTGAATCCTCCATTTTCTATTTTTATGTAACCGTCGGCATTAACTTGATTGTAGCCCCCTTTGTCGAAAGCTTTGATACTTCTTGCATTGGCCTGTATTTTTAGCTTTATAACTGCATTTCCGCTTAAATTGCTTACCACTCCAGTTGATATAAAATTATTTACATCAGCTAAGTTCAATTGAGCATCTGCCTCAATTTGAAAAGATGGATTGTCGAAATCTTGGATGTTTGCAGACCCTTTAAATCTTCCACCATTCAATGAAAAATCTATCCCATCAAGTTTTAAAGTACCTCCCAGATTATTTTCGTAGCGCCCTGAAAGTGAAACGTTTTCTAAACTGATTTCCGCTTTTTGGTTTTCAATAACGGCATTTTTTAAACCAAAATCAACCCTAACGGCTGGGTAAATTTCATCGGTAAAACTCCCTTTAATTCTGCATTTTGCAAACATTTCACCAGCACTGCGATATTCTTTTATTTTATCATCATATCCGGGGGGAAGCAAAGAAAGAAATGATTCAATATCCAATTCTTTACCTTCTGCTTCCATATCTATGTATGGAGTTTCTTGATCTTTGTAAATACCGGCCACGGAAATTTCCATAGCGGAAACCGTGATTAAACTTTTTCTAATCAAATATTTATTTTGGATTTGATCGATTTGCAGATCCAATTCAAGGTCGATTGGTCTATCTTGAAGTAGTATTTGCTTTCCTGCGCTAATGCGATTGGCAATCAGATTTCCATTGATTCTTAAATCGAATGTTTTTTCATCAAAGTTTCCTGAAAAATCGCAATTATTCAATTGAATTGATGACTTGAATTTCGACGGAACATCATCAATCAATAGGTCAATTTTGTTGAGTTCTACAGCATCTAATGAAAAGCTAAATTTATCATCTCCAACTTTATTGGGTGAATCCTTTATTAACTTGTAATTAATGATTTTATCTTTATCGCGATGAATTTGAATTGATCCATTGTGCAAACTAATCTTTTCAATTTGATAGTTGCCCGACAGTAGATCCCAAATTGAAAAGTTGAAGTCTATGTGTTCTGCAATGAGTAATTTTCCTGCACCTGAAAAAGGTTTTGAATGATCGGCTGAAACATTTTTCAACGATACACTTGCAGAAGGGAAATTCTTGAGTAAGGAAAAGCTCACTTCTTTGATTTCCACTCTTGTGTTGAGTTCTTGATTGAGTTTTGAAAGGAAATATGCTTCTATGTCTTTTTCAAAATAGGAAGCAATTGCCCACAAGAGAACAACCATTGCAGCAGCAAGACCAGCAAACCAAAGCGCTGCGCGGATAATTTTCTTTCGAATCGTACTAAATTGCTCTTGATTCATTGTAAGGATGAAAATTATCTGAAACTATCTGATGTAACGAAGCTTACTCTTCTAAATTTTACAATCAAAATGTTAATTAGTTCATTTCAAGAAAGTACTGCGTTCTTATTTGAAATATGTTGATTATTTGATTGTTAAGTAATTTGATGTTTTTAGAAGAGTAAGTTAATTGGAATTAGTGGCAACTGTTTCTGGATCCAAGCCAGTTTTAATTGAATGATTGAGTTTCAGATGTTGATTTACCTGTTTGCCTCCATTGTTTTATTCTATCTCTTTTAAAAGTCAAATTCAAGGTGCTAATGCGATCAAAATTCTATTTGGTTCTGTAGAACTTAATTTGGGATTTCGATATTTTTTTCGTTAGGGAAGCTTCCCAATGCGAACCCCTTCCCAGATTCAATTTCGAGAAAATCAAGCAACGAGGCAAATGAAGTTATAAACAAGGTTCTTAATGTTTAGATTAAATTTGTTGTGATTGGTTAATTTTTGGTCTATTTGCTTTAGATCAAGGTTTAGAGTCAACTATCGAATTTTGTTTCTGGTTATTATTTGTCTGAATTAATAACAGTGTTGTTGTACACCGATAGAAACGAATTACTTTTAATCGTTTCACTTTAGATTAATAGCAAGGAAATAAATGATTGCTATGATTTACATAGCGCTGATTACATTAATGTTCAGTTTCGAAATTTTCATTTACCTAAGAAGTTGAATGTTGGGTATTTTCCTAAGTCAGCGCTCAGTTTTTGTTAAATTATTCGCTTCAATTATTGAAATATAGGATTGTTCGGCGTTTGTTGTGTATCGTATTTTACATACAATTTTGGTTTGTGAATTAGATAAAGGGTTTTTTAATACAATTTTCGATTCTTCCAGAAAACTATAAATGCCTCAAAATCTTCTATTTCTAAATAGTCTGCGCCAGCTTCCAACATAATTCCCCAAGCATTTGGAGTTTGTGGAATGTTAGTTATAAATGATAAATGCCCTGCTTTTCTTGCATTTTTCAAATAAGATATATAGCTATGATACTGCATGTTGGGCATATTCTGGTTGCCATCCCAGTTGAATTGTTTTTTGAAATTTAATGTTGAAATACTAATTGAATTTCCATCATATCGACTATCGATTTTCTGAATCGGCTCGTCAACTGTGCAATATCTATTTGTTGCTTCTAAAATTTTCGTTCTCGGAATATCTCCCGTAAGTACCAGTTTGATTGCTTTTTTATTTCGCTTCCCTTCTGCAAATGAACTAAGTATTGAGCTATAAATCTCAAAGTACTTTTCAAATGAACGGAAGGCCGCAGTGCTGTCGCCATCCACATCAACAAACAAAATGAATTCATCCGGACGATTAGCATAAATCCATCCATTGTTTTCGTTCGCCCTTTTTAGAAGTGGCTTCAAATACAGCTCCTCAAATAATTTACCATCGCATTTAATCGATCCATCTTTCCCTACTTTGGCTTTCAACGAAACGCCTGCTAGGTTAACGTTCAATGCTTCAGTTAACGGTTCTTTTCGCTTATGGTCATCTTTAGAAATAGCTTTATCTATTAACATGATTTGTGCATCAATCGATAAACACAATGTTAACAGCAAAAGAGAAAAAGTGATTAATTTTCTCATGTTTACTTTCTGTGATTTTCAACCTGATGAAAAGTTCCACCAAAGAGAACATCTTTGACACCATCAGTTTTTAAGAAATCATGTGGAAATCCTAAATCAATTTTACTGATTTCATTTAAACGGTTCAATTCGTCTTGAGTCAATTCTTCACCGATGCAGCGCAAACTATCTGTTAGTTGTTCAGCGATTCTTGCTCCAATAATTGGTATTTGAATCCCATTTTGTTGTCTAACCCAGTTTAATGCTACGCGCGCTGGAGTGCTGCCTTTTTCTGATGCAATGTCAACCACTAATTGCGCAATTAAATTTGCTTTATCGTTTCTTCTGATACTTTCCTCTTTTACCCTTCCTGCTTGGTTCTTAAGGTATTTTCCTGTTAATGCACCTCCGGCCAAAGGTGCCCAAGCGGTAATCGCAAGATCCAACGCATTGGCCATTGGGATTAAATCTCTTTCGGGTGTGCGCTGGAGTAAGCTGTATTCGACCTGAAGTGCAGCAAATTTGTTCCAGCCGCGCAATTCAGCCAAGGTGTTGCAGCGCGAAACAATCCAAGCAGGCGTATCACTAATACCGATATAATGAACAAGACCTCGAGAAATAAGGTCGTCTAATCCGCGCATTAATTCGTCTTCTCTTGTAGTGAAATCCCATGCGTGAATCCATAACAGATCAATGAAATCTGTATTTAGTCGTTTTAAACTTTCACCCACTGAGCGCATCAGATTTTTGCGGTGGTTACCTGCAAAATTGGGATCTCCATTTCGGTCTTTAAGTGCGAATTTTGTGGCCAAAACGAAATGATCTCTGTCTTTAGCCACGAATTCGCCAAGCCATTTTTCGCTTGTTCCCTCGGTGTATCTGTTGGCTGTGTCGAGGAAGTTTCCACCAGCAAGAGCATATGTATCGAAGACCGATTTGCTTTCAGCATAATCAGATCCCCAGCCCCATTCTTTGCCAAATGTCATTGTCCCAAGACAAAGTTCAGAGACTCTTAGTCCGCTGTTTCCTAATAATTTGTAATTCATAGTTAATTAAAATATCTGCTGATGAAAAAATATTCCTGTTCTAGTTTTTCATTTTTACCACTAATCGAAATCAATCGTAATTTATAGTATTGATCAGGTTGCTTTGCGTTAATTGGAAATAACAATTTATTTTCACCCTTTTTAAATGCAAATTCATTTTTCTCAGAGGTGATTAAGCTATCATTTCCGTTTCTAACTTCGATTTTAAACTTCCCTTTATTTTTAGGAATGTTAACAATTAAATCTAAGCCTTTTTGTGTTTCGTTCACGAAGGAAAAGTGGTTTGTAGAATGCACTTTTTTCTCATACAATTTCCCAATTTCCCCATCAAAATTCTTTACATAAACGACCTTCGCTCGATAGTCTTCAAATTCCCTAAACGGCATTGGAAAATCTCTAAGCCAGGTAATTCTTGCAGATAGATTTGAATTCCAAAATGCAAACAGAACTAGCTGTTTGTTATCAAGTTTTTCCTCATAGTGATATGTAGTTTCAACATAAGGCTTATAAACTTCCTCCATGGGAAATAGGAAATTGATCCAATTTTCTGCTGATGGATCTGTTCTCCGAAATGTAAGTGGTAATTCAGTGTAAGGAATTCCGATTTGATTTCCTATAAAAATACCCTCATCAAATAACCCTACAGCTGCAGTATCATTGTTCAGAGTTGTTCCAAATTCTAAATCGGTGAATAGAAAACTGAATTTGAAGTATGGGATTTTATCAATGGTATCAATGCGATGAAGTGTGTAATCGACCAAGTGTTTATCTATGATTTTATTTTCTACTGAAGGTTTTTTAATTGTTTGCTTAAACACCAATTGTAATCGATCTCCAACTTTTAACTGCATTGGATTAGCGGCGATCATTGGTTTAAATGCATCTTTTCGCAGCATGTCTTCAAAAATAAATCCTTTAAGCGAACGTAATTGCTTATTCCCGTCCATTTCGTATTCAACCTGCATGCTTAAAGGATTGTAAATGAGCCAATAGCGAGGATTTTCGGAGATTTTTACCTGATAAAGCAAGCTGTAATTGTTCAATGAATCTATCAACTCACTCACATTTATAGTCCCTTTTTGCCCGAACAATAACCCTTTGTGCTCCTCATTTATCAGTTTGAATTGATGGTATACTAGGTCTTTCTTAGAAACTATGACCTCGCCCTTTGTTTGACAAGTTTTCCAAGTGATTGAATCGCTATACTCGCCTCTAATTTTAAAATTCGCGTGCAAGCGTTCAATACAAGTATCGTTTTGATTGAGCAATTCTTTCCTATTTAAAACCTCAATCAAATATTCTGGAAAGATTTGATTGCCACTGGAAACCACCGATCCAAAGAAATGAGCTTCTGCAGATTGGCCTGATGATATGGAAGCAAACAATGTTAAAATCGCGATTGCGAGGATAAGATTTTTGAACATGCTCAAAAATACGTAGGAATTAGGAATTCCGATCTTTGTTGTCCGAAGGAAATTTGATTAATATTGGTCTATAATTTCCTCTTATGAAAATTCAGAATACTTTGCCAGTTATTATAATTTCAGCTTTATCTCTTGTTTACTCTTGCAAGAAAACTTTAAATGATATTAGTTTTTCAAAAGATTACGCAAGTGCTGAATTTGTAGTTGATACTTCTTCTGCTGTTGGTGTTTTTGAACTAGGTTCATTTACAACGAGTACAGATATTCTTTCAACTCTCGAGGCTGATGGATTTACCAACAATAACTTGAAAAATGTAACACTTACCAAAGCAACGGTTAGTAACGTAAATTCATCCCAGAATCTTAATTACTTCCGATCCTTGCAAATTCGCACTTCAAATTCCTTGGGTGCTGATGCTGTTACATTTGCCGACATTCAACTGCCTGAAGAAACAACTCAGAAAAGTGTTGATCTGATTTCCAAAGGCGTTGAACTTAAAGAGATTTTCAAGGATAGTCAAATCACTTTCTCATTAACTTCAGAAACAGATCTTCCCATTTTACCCAATCCAGTTCCTTTGAAAGTTACACTTACTTTTGAAATTAAAGCTGCGTTGGGAAACTAATCTTTGTTCCAAATTTCCCAGCTTTTTTCAGCCTGAAGTCGGAGCATACCTAAACCGTTCTGAATTCTTGCACCTCTTTTGAATGCTTGCTTCAAAAACTGAGTTTCTAGAGGATTGTAAACTAGATCGAAAAACAGATGAGCTGACCCTACTGCATCCCAAGGCAATGTTGGACAATCATTTACCATTGGAAATTGACCAATAGGCGTAGTGTTTACAATTAACGTGTGGTGTTTGATTATGTAATCGTTAAGATCATCCCAACTGATACTTCCTACAGAATTTTTTCTGCTCACCATCAAGCAGTCAATCCCAATTAAATTGAGCACATGAGCGACTGTTTTAGCACTTGCTCCATCACCTAAAATGAGAGCTCTTTCCATTCCTGGGCGCAAAAGTGGGCGAATTTCAGCTGAAAATCCAGCGGCATCAGTATTGTAGCCATCCAATCTAAACCCTTTGATTTTGGTGGAGCCTGAATTTTCTTTCTGGATTTTCACAGTGTTAACAACCAACGTTTCCGCGGCAGCGCCATGCAATTGATCCAAATAGGGTAGGAGTACCTCTTTGTAAGGGATTGTTACATTGAAGCCGGCGAGATCTTGTGATTGCTGCACAAAACCTACAAGTTCGCTTATTTCGGATAATTCAACGGCTTGATAATGAGCATCAAGAATACCTTCAATTTCAAATTTATGTTGAAAGTAATCAGGCGAAAAAGTGTGAGGCAGGTGCTTCCCAATGAGAGCAAACTGTCTCATTAATACTTACTCAATGAAGGGTCAACCTGATCAATCCAGGCTAATATTCCACCAGTTAGATTGTGCACATTCTCGAAACCTTGTTGCATCAAGTATTTGGTAATATTTCCAGAACGCGCTCCGCTTTTGCACTGAATCACTACGGGAATATCCTTCTTTATTATGTCTAGATTATCAGGTACTGAACCCATTGGGATTAATTCGCCGCGAATATTTACCATATCGTATTCCATCGGTTCACGAACATCGATAAGTTGGTGAGGCATATTTTCCTCGCGCATCTTTTTCAGATCTAAAACGCTGATCTCTTTCATTAGTCGGCTATGTGTTTGAGTTTGTGGAGTTCTTCTGGTAAATGCTGGAAAAATGTGTCACCACGCAATCCTAATCTTAGGGTTTCCAATGGAATCACATCATCATGAGCGATATTTCCAAGATTCACGTTTGCACCAATATGCTTGATGAACCATGCTTGTTGAGATTTAATGGGTGCTTCCCACAAGATTTTATCGGACGGAACTTTGCTCAAAATTCTGTTCACTAAAACCACATGAGCAGAACCATTGGGACGATAAATTCCAACGTTTCCGCTTTCGCGGGCTTCTGCGATCACTTTCCATGATCCAGCTTCCAATTCGGCCTTCATCATAGAAATCCATTTTGCAGGTGCAATTAAAATTCCCGCTTCTTTAGATCCAACTTCAGATAATACAGTAAATTCTTTCGCCATTCGGCTGATATACTTGCATTTTTCATCATGCGGAAGAACAATTGACCCATCTGAAACTTCAGCAGTTTCCAACCCAAGTCCTTTAGCAAAGCGGATATAATCTTCAAATTTCCCGCGGACCAAAAATGCTTCAAATAAGGTGCCTCCGAGATAAACTTTCATTCCAGCCGAATGATAAAGTTTCACCTTTTCCTTCAAATTGGGAGAAATCACTGAGGTTCCGAAACCAAGTTTTATGATATCGGTGTAAGGACCTGATGCTTGAATGAATTCCTCAGCTTGTTTGAGGCTGAGGCCTTTGTCCATCATCATTGTAATTCCATTTTGACGGGGTTGCGATGGTCGTTCAGGTAAAAATGGTAAGTCTACGTTATAGCTCATTGTTGTAAAAATCTTGTAGCCTTCGAAAATCAGCATTGATGCTTAATCGAGGCAATTCATCTTCGATATTGTTAAAAAGTTTATTGTCTTTTGAAAGAGCTTGTTGAGCAAAAATCAAAGCTTCTTTTTCCATCGCATTGTGTAATAGAACTTCGGCATGTTGAAAAAGAATTCGCACATCGTCCGGATGATATTTCAATGCCAAAGTCATCATTTCTAATGCCTCTTTTGAACGTTTCAACTCGGTAAGTAGATTCGTTAAGAATACCCATATCTCAGCATTTTCTGGCTCAAATTCAGTAACCTTCCGATAGCATTCTTCTGCTTCTTGATAAAAACCGAGCTTCAATTGCAAATCTCCAAGAATAAACCAAAATGTTCCTCTTGTTGGATCTATGTTGATGCCCTTTTTTATGAATGATAGCGACTCTTTAGTGCGATCTAAACAATCGAGTACAACACCTATTCCAACCCAAGCGTCAGACAAATGCTCATCGAGCTTAACTGCTTTTTGATAGTATTCTAGAGCTTTCTCGTTTTCATTGAGGTTCTCGTAACACTCACCAATGTATAGAAAAGTGGTGGCTTCAGGCTCCTCCAATCTAAACGTTTCCTCATAAGCAACAATAGCTTCACGATAATCTTCGGAAGCAGAAAGCGCATTCGCTTTGTTAAACCAAGCTGCTGCAAAGCTATCATCCACAACAATCGCAAAATCAAAAGCCTCTGCAGCAAGTTTATATTTCTGTTGCTTACTGAAAATGTGCCCAAGCGCATACCATGCAACTTTCGAATAAGGATTCTTATCTAAAAATGCATTGAAAAATTTAATTCCAGCACTAAATTTTGCCGTCACATCAAAGCAAAGCGACATTTCAAAAAGAGCAGCTTCATTGTCAGGATTCAATTGCAGGCATCTTCTAAGATATCTTGCCGCTTGCCCATACATGCTCATGTTTTGAAACTCAAATGCAATGAACAGGTACACATCTTCCATTTTTCGGTCGAGGCGAAGCGCTTGCTTATATGATTCAATAGCGTCTTTAGGCCTAGCAAGCATTGAAAAAATGCTGCCTTTGGTGATATGCACTTCTGGATTTCCTGATTCAAAAATTTCGAGTTGCTCCAACAAATTTAACGATTCATCATACTGGCCATCTGCCGCAATGAGTTGCGACTTTCTCAGCAAAAAGAACGTTGAATCAGGATACTGATTTGTAGCAAATCGAATGGCCTTCAGCGCTTTTTGGTGATGGTTTGAATTGATGTAATAATCAACGATGTCCTCTAAGTCGTGCCGCTCAAAGTAGTATGCATCATCATGTTTGAGCATCTCCTCGAACCGGTTAACCATCGGGGAAATATCATCTTCCAGGTGAAATTCATCCATATCTTGGAAAGGTTAATCGGTTTCTTGCAAATTTAGGAAAATAACGTGGCGAGTCTCCGATAATTATCCACCAAAACAGATTATAAAATATGTCGGGCTCAGTCTCAGTAGATTATTTTTTTGTTGATAAAATTGCAGCCTTCTACAAAGGCCTTGAGAATGGAAGTCTTGTAAGCATCAATGATGTAGCGGGCAAAGTGTCGAATTGACAATAATTTTGTTATTTGCGGTCTTTATTCAAAGCACTTGAGCCCATAGGCATGGAAAAATATATTTGTATTCATGGTCACTTTTACCAACCACCTAGAGAAAATGCATGGTTGGAAGTTATTGAGCAACAGGATTCTGCATACCCATTTCACGATTGGAACGAAAGAATCACCCACGAATGTTATGGTCCGAATGGTTCTTCAAGAATCCTCGACGATAACCAAGACATCGTTACCATCACCAACAATTACGCAAAGATGAGCTTCAATTTTGGCCCAACTTTGTTGCAATGGATGCAAGATCATGCCCCTGAAGCTTACCAATCAATACTAGATGCCGACAAAGAAAGTATCAATCGTTTTGATGGCCATGGAAGCGCAATGGCGCAGGTGTATAACCACATTATCATGCCGCTTGCCAATCGGAAAGACAAAGAAACTCAGGTGATTTGGGGTATCCGGGATTTCGAATCTCGTTTCAAACGAAAGCCTGAAGGAATGTGGCTTGCAGAGACTGCTGTTGATACCGAAACCCTTGAAGTACTTGCCGAACAAGGCATAAAATATACAGTTCTAGCTCCTCGACAAGCTTCAAAGGTAAAGGCCTTCGAATCCTCCGATTGGAACGACGTTTCTGGCGAGAAAATAGATACCAGAATGCCTTATTTGTGCAAACTTTCTGAAGGGAAATCTATCGTACTTTTCTTTTATGATGGTGGTGTTTCACAAGATATTGCCTTCAAAGGATTATTGGCTTCGGGCAAAGAACTAGCCCATCGTTTATTGGATGGTTTCAATAACAACGATTCGGCTGCACAGCTAGTTCATGTAGCTACGGATGGTGAAAGTTATGGTCACCATCATCGACATGGAGATATGGCTCTTGCTTTTTGTTTCGACTATCTCGAATCGAACAATTTAGCCAAGCTTGCCAATTACAGTTTGTTTTTATCGAAATTTCCTCCAGACCAAGAAGTGGAGATTTTCGAAAATAGTTCTTGGAGCTGTGTGCATGGTGTAGAACGTTGGCGAGCCGATTGTGGATGTTGTTCAGGGATGAATCCGGGTTGGAATCAAGCTTGGCGAGCGCCATTGAGACAATCGCTCGATTGGCTACGCGATCAATTGGCAGTGGTGTTCGACAAAGAATTGCGGCGATATATTTTAGATCCGTGGCAGGCCAGAAACGAATACATCGAAATTATCTTGGATCGTTCGGATAAATCGGTGGATGCATTTCTTGAGAGGAATTGTTTGAAAATGCCTGTTGATCAGCATAAGACCAAGGTGATCCGACTGCTTGAATTGCAGCGACATGTTTTGTTGATGTACACCAGTTGTGGATGGTTTTTCGATGAAATTTCGGGTATCGAAACCACGCAAATTCTGCAATACGCAGATAGAGCTATCCAACTTGCAGAATCGGAAAGCAGCATTGTACTTGAAAAAGAGTTTTTACATCGTTTAACCAAGGCGCCGAGCAATCTACCTGATTTGCTTAATGGTTCATTGGTGCATCGAAAATATGTTCAACCTTCACGACTCACCTTGTCGCGAGTGGGCAGCCATTACGCTGTTGCTTCGTTGTTTGAAGAATTCCCAGAAGCGCTCACAATTTGTAATTATCGAGCAGAAAGTGAACATTATGAACGCATTGAGGCTGGATCACTTCGTTTGGCAATTGGAAAAACGAAGGTGTATTCAAAGATTACCTTTTCGGTTCGGAAATTCTATTTTGCCGTGATTTGGCTTGGGCAGAATCATATCATCGGGAATTCTAGTGGATTTATGGAAGACGATGATTACGAAGAAATGAAAATTCAAATCTTAGATGCTTTCACGAAATCGAATGTGGCTGATGTGATCGGAATTATGCAAACCTTTTTCGGGCCTGAAAAATTTTCACTTTGGAATTTATTCAAGGATGAACAGCGCAAAGTACTCAACGAAATTGTGATGAAAGATGTGCAGCAAGCGGAGGATTCATTTAGACGGATTTATAACCGAAACTACAATTTAATGTCGGTCATGAGTGAGGCACGATTGCCCATTCCGCAAGTGTTGGTGAAGAATTTAGAAAATGTAATCAACTCAGATATTCGACATTTTTTCGAGAACGGAAATCTGTATCCTAATCGTTTGGAAAATTTGGCTGAAGATGCTTTGAAATGGAAGATCGAGTTAGATAAAACAACCATTGCATTTGCTGCCGGACAGCGTCTTTATAAACTCATTCATGGCATTGAACCACGAGATGCAGATTTGAGATTATTGGATTTAGTGCTTCGGATTTTTACTGTAATGGACCAATTAGAAATTGAAGTGGATTTATGGGAAATTCAAAATGAATATTTCTCACGTGGTAAATCATTGCTCGACGACCACAGCGGCATGAATTTCAGAGATCAGAAAACGAAATTAGAATGGATCAGAAAATATCTGCAATTGGGCATTCATGTGAAGGTTAAACTCCCTGCGAGAATGGAAGAAATGATCAAATAAAGCGATCTTTAAAAACTTCACCAGTTTTCTTTAATTCTAATGTGAGCGCATTTACAGAAATGATAATTTCTCTCAAAGAGAGGATAAGTGAACCCATCATAAGCACTAAACTTGCACCGAAGAGTAATTTGCCCAAAAACTCTTCATCTAGAAACAGTGCAAACATGCAAACTACGCACATCAGCAAACTGCCAATACCAAGCGCTTGCATGTTTCTGATGATTATTATCCTTGTTTGAAGATTTCGAATCTGACTTAAAATATTTTGGTCGTGGTCGGTATCATAAAGCTTGCGTAAACCTCTGATTAGATTTGCTATTGCAAGAAATCTGTTCGTGTAAGCGAGAAGTAAAAGAGAGATTGCAGGGAATAATAGGGCAGGAGTATTGAGTGTAATTTCCATGGCTGAATATAATTAGTTCTAGGAAGGGATGCAAAATGATTGTTTGCAATTTGTTCACATTCCTGATCTCTTTAATTGGGTGAGACGTTTTACTAAAGAATCTATATATAATTGATATTCTGAAATTTGGACGTCGATTAGCCGCTCACTGAATTTATACTTTGGATGCAAATCGCTTAACTGATTATTTTTTACAGCTTGAATATGCAATTCAATTCTGCTAATAGCTTTATTGATAAACTTCATTTCAGCGCCAGATTTTTTCAGTGCCTCCATTTTTAGATTTAGTCGCTGGATTTCTGGATCTAAATCTTTGCTGCCTCGCTGATCTTTCGTGGGTTGGAGCGCAGCACTTACCTTGCTCATTTCCAAACTATGCAGAGATTTTCGTGCTTCTTTAAGCATAAATTCGCACTCACCACTGCTATCAATTAGATCTGTTCTGTATTCTTCCAACTCCATTGTTTCGGCCTCTAATTTCTTTGGAGAAGTAACAATAAATAGCGAGTATTGTTAACTTTCTTGAAACATATTTCATAACAATTGATGATTACATTTCCACATTCAAACGATTTTTAATTTTAGCTCCAATTCTTCCATTTTGAACTTTTTACAATTGCTTCGATTAAAGAATCCGGAATTGTTTTATTTCGGATTGATTTGCCTTTTGTTCTCCTTTGCCTGCTTGATTATGGTGAAATTTCATCATGTACAAGTAGCAGGAATTAATGCATGGATTAAACCATTTAAATTCGCTTTTTCTACATTCTTGTACAGCTGGGCAATGGCTTGGTTTTGTTCTTATCTCAGCAACTTTAGTGTTAGTTATTTCAATTGGACAGTGATAATCTTGTTGGGATTCGAAATTGTTTACATTTCAATTCAGGCAGCCCGTGGACAACTTTCCCATTTCAATTTAAGTACTTCATTTTATGCCTCAATGTATTCGTTGATGGCATTTGCAGCTAGTGCAGTAACCATTTACACTGCTTATATAGCTTGGCTTTTCTTTAAAGACTCATTTTCAAATTTACCCGACTATTACCTCTGGAGCATTCGTTTGGGATTAATCATTTTTGTAATCTTTTCTTTTGAAGGTTTTGTGATGGGCTCAGCCTTGAAACATACCATCGGTGGGGCAGACGGTGGTCCTGGTTTGCCTTTGTTAAATTGGAGCACAATATATGGAGACCCTCGAATTGCTCATTTTATCGGAATGCACGCTTTACAGGTTTTACCGTTGCTTTCATTTTATTTTTTGAAAAGTACTAAACTAACAATATCCGCGGCAGTGCTTTACGGCTTGTTGGCTGTATTTACATTGTTTCAAGCATTGCAAGGAAAACCTTTATTATCTAAGAAATTTACCGAAGTGAATACCTCAGAAAAATCATAGCAGAATTTTTATTCGAAAGAAATTTTAACAATTTCGCATACTACATTAAAACACAACTTACTCTATGTCAATAATCACTGTTAACATTCTTGTAAATGCCTCATTAGATAATGTTTGGGGAAGTTGGACAAACCCTGAACATATCATGAATTGGAATTTTGCGTCAGATGATTGGCATGCTCCTGCTGCAATAAATGATTTGGTGGTTGGAGGAAAGTTCGTTTACACGATGGCCGCAAAAGACGGAAGCTTTTCTTTTGATTTCTCTGGGACGTTTACCGAACTCACTCCAAATAAATCAATTAGTTATCTGTTAGATGATGGTAGAAAAGTGGACATTTCATTAGAACCATTTGAAGATCAAGTGATGCTTATTGAAAGTTTTGAAGCAGAAACAGAGAACACCGAGGAGCTTCAACGTATGGGTTGGCAAGCCATTTTGAACAACTTCAAGAAATACACAGAACAACTTTAATTGGAATTTTCATTTACCGAATCCAATTTCGCTTTCATTCGTAATGTAACCATGAAAGCTGGTTCTAACTATTGATTTTTTCCTGATTCGTGTAGCTGCCTGAGCGATTGAAGCAAACTACCCTGAGGTGAAACCGAGGAGTAGTGCGGAAAGCGCGGCAGCGACAAACACGCAACAGCGTGGAGAGTTTGGCGCTGACAGGCCCAAATAATTTTTAATCTTTTGTATCTCTCTTTTTCGTTGCTGCATTTTAGCTTTGTTAGTGTATTTTTGACACTTCGAACCATTGATTTATGAAAAATTATTTACAAAAGAATAACATTATCAAGGCACTCGTTGCTTTGCTACTTTGCACAACCGCAATGGTTAACGCGCAAATTTTTGAACCAGAAGGACTGAACATTCCAGGCACTTGGAACGGGTTTCAAAATCCGCCGGCAAATGGGTCTGTTTTTGCAAGTTCAACCCAAGTTACTGCGGGAAAAGTATCATTGATTACTACAGGAATTCGTCGTTGGCAAACGATCATCGATTGTTCGGAAGGTGGAGATGTGGCAGCAGATACTTTTGATTTTCTATTTACCTCAGGATCAGTTGCAAACCCTTTTGGAAACAAATGGGCAGGCGTGAATGTGGAAATTGATCAACTTCAGAATTACAGTTACAATACAGGTGCGGATAATCGTATCATATTGAATAGTAATAAGTTCTATACTGTTAATTGGCGCGATGCGGGGTACCAAAACAGTTCGGCGATTTTCATGGAAACTTCGGCTGAACCTGTGATAATAGACTCAATTTCAAGCGATTTGTCGTTTAATGCAGTTACGCCAGGTGTGCCAATTGAAATTAGTGCCTTTTTGAGTGATGTGCCTTCGCCAGAGGAGATTTTTTACTTACGGTATTCTATTGATGGTTTTGCAAATTCGGTAATTATTCCAATGGATGTTTCTGGAAGTGAGGCTTTTGGATTGATCCCTGGTTTCAATGCTGGGGCACAAGTTTTCTTCTACGTTTTTTCGTCGACCAAAGAAAATCTAGCTACCGATTTCGATATGCACACTTTGAGATTCCTCAACAATGAAGGCCTCAATTTCACTTACACCGTTGTAGATAACAGCAATCTGGTAAACTTAGGCGCCAACATTAACGCCTGTGCTTCTGAAGGACCTTGGGTTTTAGATGCTGGTCCTGGATTTTCAAGCTACAATTGGTCTACAGGTGCCACAACACAAACAATCACAGTAAATCAAGCTGGTGAGTATTCGGTGTTGGTTTTTGCTGATGATTTGGCCGATTCTGACACGGTTTTAGTAAATCTATTTCCTACGCCTAATGTTGATTTAGGTGGAAATCAAACCCTTTGTGGAAGCGCTCCAATTGTATTGAATTCGGGATACGTTTCTAGTCCGCAAGGCGATTCACTCACCATCATTTATGATGCTACTTTGGGGCAATCAACCTTATCGAATTTACCTGCTGGCGACCGCGTTTACATGCATTCTACATATGAAGCCACGCCTTTTGGTGGGCCATTTGAACCATGGATCGGCAATTGGGGCCAAGACGATGGTTTGGGTGCAATGACTTCCTTGGGGAATAACCTCTGGAGCATCACAATTCCTATTTTCGAATATTATAATATTGAAGGCAATGACCCAATCAGCGGACTTTTCATCGTGTTTAGAAACTCAGATGGTACGCGAACAGGGAAAGACAATCTTGGAAACGACATTTTCTTAAATCTTCAGCAAACTCCACCTATAAGTAGTTTTGAAGGAATTTCTGGAACGATCATCGGAACAGGAATTGCCCAAATTCAATGGTCTACAGGCGAAACAACTTCTAGTATTTTTGTGGAGGGGAGTGGCACTTTTTCCTTACAAGTTACTACAGATCAAGGCTGTGAGGCAACCGATGAAGTTACTTACACGGTGCTTCCTGTTCCTGATTTAACCGTTTCCGACGACACCTCCACTTGTGGAAGTATTTCAGGCTTTTTGGTTGCCGCATCAACGAATTTCGCAACGTACAGCTGGAGTAGCGGACAAACAACTTCATCATTTACAGTAAATCAACCAGGAACTTATGTAGTTACTGCGGTGGCGGCAAATGGCTGTGCGAGAATTGATTCTGTTCAAGTTCGTACCGATGTTTTGGATCTCGAACTTAATCTCGCCGACAATTATACAAGTTGCGGAAATGTCCCGGTGGTGCTCGATCCTGGAATTACTTTAACTCCACAAGGAGATTCACTCACCATTGTTTACGACGCAACACAGGGCCAATCTGGCTTGGTTGGAGCTACAAGTGTTTACATGCATTCTTCGTATGAATTTGCGCCATTTGCAGGTGCTGTTTTACCTTTCGTTGGCAATTGGGGCCAGGATGATGGAATCGGGCAAATGACCAACATCGGCAACAATTTGTGGTCGATTACTATTAATGTTTACGATTATTACAATGTCCCAGACGATTCATTGGTAAACGGATTGTTTATGGTTTTCCGCAATGCGGATGGAACCCTTACAGGGAAAGACGATAGTGGAAATGACATTTTCTTGAATTTAAACACCGCGCCTCCATCATCAGCATTTGATGGCGTTACTGCAACAGTGGAAGCGAGTCCGTTTGTAGGGGTTCTTTGGTCTACAGGATCAGATGAACCAGTGATTTCAGTAGCTGAAGCCGGCCAATACACTGTGGTCTTTTTTGGACAGAATGGATGCAATGTTTTCGATACACTCACGGTTAGCACTTTGCCCGCAGCTGTTTTGAACCTTGGAGCTGATCGGATTTTGTGCAGTGGTAGTTTCATTGATTTGAATGCCGGCAACAATTTCAACACCTACGATTGGTCTACGGGCGACACTACTTCTACGATCTCTGTAACTGAAGCTGGTGCCTACACCGTTTCTGTAGTTAATTCAAGCGGTTGTACAGCAACAGATGTGGTTAATGTATTGATGATTGATGCACCAGAGGCTAATTTTACTACCATTTTAGACAACACGCTTACGGTTACGTTTGTTGATGCCACTAGTGGTCCAGCGGTTTATTCCTGGGATTTCGATAGCGATGGAGATGAAGATCTTGCACTAAATGGAACTGTGAGTTTTACTTATCCCAGCAGAGCGCAATACACAGCTCGTTTGGTTGTTACGAACTTGTGTGGATCAGATACATTTACGGTTGATCTAGATTTGCGTAATGTTGGAATTGATGACTTAAATGGTGTTTCAAGATTAAACATTTACCCTAATCCAGCACAAGAATTGGTTTACGTTGAATTGCCAAACAAAGGAATCTCTGAGGTTAAATTGTTAGACGCATCGGGCAGGTTAATACAACTCCAAACCACAAATTCAGCATTGACAATAATTCAACGAAACGCGCTTCCTGCAGGTTTCTATTTGGTAGAAGTGCTCAATGGTGGTAAAGTTTACCGCGAAAAGTTATTGATGAATTAGCAACTACTGCTTGAAAAATTACAAAGGCTGTTCTGTAAATGAGCAGCCTTTTTTTGTGCTCACACCATAATCAAATCAATGGATCTCGTTTAATTAAACACGAATTTGATGTTGAAGCTTCAAGGTCTGCTTCGCGAATGTCAACAGGCAAATAAATTTCAGTCCCGAAATTCTGCTTTATCTTTATTAGCTGAGTTTCTATCACAGAAACAATGCTCCATTTCGGGCTAGAATTCTAACTATTGAAGGAAGTTAGTCCAAGAGGAAACTGTCTTAAAACTCGAAATTAAACTGACCAGATTTCAGGTTGTCGTAGGTTTCTTGGTCAAATTCAAACAAACGGGCACGCTTATGTGGAACACCTTTTTGTTTTTCTTGCAAAGGTTTCAAGAATCCTTTGTTCAAGATCTTTCTGCGGAAATTTCTTTTATCGAGCACTGTTCCCAAGATGGTTTCATACACCTTTTGAAGTTGACCGAGTGTAAATTTTTTGGGCAACAATTCAAATCCAATCGGCTCGATACGCAATTTGTTTTTCAAACTCCGCAGTGCAGAATTCAGAATTTTATTGTGGTCGAATGCCAAATCGGGTGCTTCAGAAACGGGGCACCACCAAGTTTTTCTTGCAAATGAAGAAGGTGCAGTTTGGTAATCCCCAATTTTTACCAACGAATAGTAAGCGACTGTGATCACACGTGCAGTAGGAACATCGCGTACTGCATTTAACCACTGTGCATCGGTTGAGTTTTTTACCCTGTCGGGATCACCAAATGCATAAAACTGCTCCAAATAAAGATTTTCCAATGAGGTAAGCTCCTTTAAAATCCGCATCGCAGATTTGTCTAAATCCTCATTATCATTCACCAAGTTGCCTGGCAAGGAATACAATCTTGATTGATGGTCGCGCTCATCTAGATTCCGCTCGATGAGCAAAACCTTTAAGTCACCTTCGTCGAAACCGAAGATAACACAGTCAACAGACACATGTGGGTTTAATTGTACCAAACGGTTCTCAACCGCAGTCATAGGTTCCGGCGTGTTCATTCAGAAGCGGCAAAAGTAATGATTTTAGGTTTCAATTGTTTCGTTTAAACACCATCCGCCAGAAGTTTCAATAAACCCAGTAAAAACAATTACTTCAGCGCTACTTCCAATAAGACATTACCCAATAAATAGGAGTTAGTGATCGATGCAAAAAGAAATTTCGCCGATTTAATTATCGGTTGCTTCAAGTCGATTCCATTATAAACAAACCTGCCATAACAGTGAATAATTTCTTAATCGGCAACCAAGATATTTCTCGAAAAATGTTCCCCATCTTCTTGTCGACAAGTATATTAATGATCGATTAACGGGTTTAACCAATAAGATTATTCTCTCAATATATGAGAATGCAAGGCCGTAATTTATTTCTTTAGGGAAGGAAGAATTTAATGTGATTTGGCTTGAAGTTATCTACAAATTCTATCACATAAATTCCTTGAGAATGAATACTTTCCAACATGCTGAATTGCTCATTTCCAGAACGAGTCATTGTTCCACTGAAAACGATTTTTCCACTCAAATCGATAACCCTTACAGGCAGTGTATTGCCATTTCGTTCAACTCTATCGAGTTGCCAAACACCAGATTGAGAAGTGAAGATTGGATTTAAACTGGATTCAGTTGATTCTATTGTTACAATTTCAACTGTAAACACATTAGATAAAGTAGTGCAGCCAAAGGCATCTTCAAACTGCAACGAATAGTCGCCCGGCGCAAAAATGACAATTGAATCGCTTGTTTCATCACTAATCACTTCACCGTTCAAGAACCAAGTAAAGGTTCCCTCCAATTCATTTTCAATAGTTAAAACTTCAAATGAGTTTACCAAAGTTAATTCGGGCAATTCTGGATTAATCGTTACTTGAACTGTATCGTAACTTACACAACCATCATTATTCTGAACAGTGAGCTGATAGTTGGTAGTACTTTCTGGTGATGCAATTGGTTGATCTGATGTAGCATCCGATAAGCCCGTCGAAGGCTCCCAACTTATCAACGAACTATTTTCACTTCCTAATTGCACCGATTCTCCAGCACAAAGTGTAACATCATCACCTGCAAATGCTGGTGGATTTGCTGAAACCTGAATCGTAGTAGATGCATTTCCCGTTACCGGGGATGCGCAAGCGAGGCTGCTCGTTACTGTTACACCAATCGTTGAGGCTAAAGTTAAGGTGTCCAATGTTAGGCTTTCAGCTTGATAGTTTACGGTTCCTCCATTGATAGTCCAAACAAACTGAGGATTTACGCCAACCGCTGAAACTTCAGCCAACAAATTCACTTGAGCTCCATCACAAACACTTGAAGGATTAGCCTCCAATGAAACGATAGGGGAGATGCTGCTTTGAATGCGAATATCGAATCCATTGTCGGGTGAAGTTAATGCTGGATCGGCGCATATCACGCGAATGCGGTAACCATTGCCATTTAGGTTGTTAGGTAGCTGACAAGTGATGATTCCAGAAGGATCTGTATTGGGAAAGGTTATCGTAAATGTTCCAATGTTTATAGGGTTGCTGAAATCACCATTGGCATTACTCAATTGAGCAACAATATTCTTGCTGTTTAAAGCCAAACCGCCGGCATTATAGCCGACGAAAATTCTTGAATTTCCGCAGAATATCGAATCTTGAATGTAGCATCTCCACAATGTATTGGGCTTCAAAGTATGCAATACGTTACTACTTCCACCTGCTGAATAGCCGTATATAGAATCCACAATTTCGATGGTGTTTATACCACCATTGTTGGCCAAACATGAAGTCGAAAGCGAGCCAAGATTAACACCGCCGTCAATTGTAATTGATTGACTATTTAATCGCGCAAAGTAACCGATCGAATCACTGAGCCAATACATTTCATCTATTGAAGCATTTATTTCTTGAGCAGGAAAGATTGGATTCCAAGATTCACCGCCATCGAAGGTTTTGTAAAGTTTACCAAATGTTCCGCCTGCATACGCTAGGTTGGTGTTGATCATCCAAATGTCATCGAGTCCGGTGTTAATATCAATTCCAATGTTTTTTAATTGCCAAGAAATGCCACCATTGCTGGTTTTGTATACTTTTTCATTAGCTGAAATCATACCGACCAAACTGTTTGCGAATGAAATACCTCTGATCGTTGTTGCGCCAGTGTTTCCTGTTAATGACCAATTTAATCCTCCATTGGTTGTTTTAATTACTTTTCCGTCGGAAGCTGCTGCGTAAATTAATGTTTCCGACACTTTCCACATATCCACAAGTGAGGATGTAATAGGCGTAGTGATTTGCGTGTAGGAATTTCCTTCATCAGTGGAACGCAGCACAAGTCCATTTTCTCCGCAGGCCAAAACAACCTGATCAGTGATCCATCTGATTGTTGAAAGGTTTAAAGTGGTGCCTGTTTGAATTTCACGCATGGTTAAAGAGCCATTCACTGTTTTGTAAATTCTTGGACCACCAGCAAAAAGTCCAACATAAGGGTTTACGAAATCGATATCCTGAGCTTGATTTGCAAAACCAGCCGTGAGTTCGGTCCAATTGTTTCCTCCGTTGGTAGTTCTGGCGATTTTGCCGTTGTCGCGTCCGATGAATCCATTTTGTTCATCCACAAAAAAGACCGATTGCCAAAGAGTATTTCCAGGATTCGTTATTTGTTGCCATGAAACACCGCCATCGGTAGTTTTGTAAATCCCTCCAGGATCGCTAGTTACATAGCCAGTTTGCGCACTCACAAAATTCATTTTCCACAAAACTTGGGTATTGTCGAATGTGTAAGGTTGCCAAGAGCTTCCACCATTGGTGGTTCTGAAAATCTGGGTTGGTGTAAGTGCGAAACCGTTATTGGCATCAGCGAACCAAATCTCTTTAAAGAATTCAGTACCAGAATAAACACTGCTCCAAGAAGTACCTCCATTGGTAGTTTTGCGAATAACCCCACTGGCTCCGCAGAAATATCCAACATTGGCATCTACCATAAAACATGAAAAAATTGTGGTTGTAACGCCAGAAGCGACTGTTGTCCAAGTACCTCCTCCGTTTGTACTTCTTCGAACGATTCCATTTTGCCCTACCACCAAACCATTGTTTGCATTCCCAAAATGGATGTCGTTTAATCCAGCACCAACTCCCGAGGATTGTACAGTCCATGTTTGTCCGCCATCTGTTGTTTTTTGGATAGTGCTTGAGGCACCAACTGCCCAACCTGTAAAGGCATCAAAGAAATGAAGGTCAGTCATTTGTGCATTCGAGGCTGTGTTCATTCTCACCCAATTTTCACCTCCATCCATGGTTCGGTGAATTGAAAGTGTTGAACTACAATTTCCTACTCCGCCTGCAGTAGTAGCGGCAAAACCAGTAAGTTTATTTGGGAAAAATAGGTCGTTGTATGTACCATTGAATGGATTAGAGCTTCGCCACTGTGCATTTGAAACTTGAGAAAATAGAACGAGACACAGAAAGCAAAAAAAGATTTTTTTCATGGATGAGGATTTAATTTCGGACGAGCCGACACACTTATGTTGAACTTTGAGAGTGGTTCAAATTTCCGAAATTATTCCAACCATTATCAAAAAAAGGAACTTGTTAAAGATATTTTAATCAATCTCTATCGATCTGCAACGCCTACCGTCTGACTGTGAGCATGAATAAATTTAGCTGACCAAACAATAACAATGAATTGCTGTTTAGTTTTGCTTCAAGCAAAAAAACATGATCACAATCGTAAGCGCAACCAACCGAATTGGAAGTTTCACAGCTGGTGTAGCCGCAACATATGCCGAATTGGCCGAAAAAAATAACATTTCGTTTCGTTTGGTAGAACTCACAAGCTTTCCAGAAGTTCCTGTAACAGATAACATATACCGCAAAGGTGAAAACCCGCTCCGAACTTTTGCACATGAAGTATTTAATGTGTCGGACAGATTACTTCTTGTTGTGCCTGAATACAACGGCAGTTTCCCAGGAATTTTGAAGACAGTGATTGATTGCGCAGATCCGGAAATTTTCAGATCAAAGAAAGTTGCACTTACTGGTGTAGCATCGGGTAGGGCAGGGAATCTTCGTGGAATGGATCATTTAACTGGAGTGTTTCAGTATTTGAAATCTCATGTCTATTACGATAAATTGCCTCTTTCATCTATTCGTGGCTTGGTAAATGAACATCAAATTGTGTCGGATCCAAAAACACGCGACACCCTAGAAGCGCAATTGTTAGGTTTCATGAATTTTTAATTCAGCTGTATCATAAATCTGCTTCTCTGCTGCTGATTTCTAAAAACCTTCTTTTATATTTGAACGGATATCCTCACCGTTCATGGAAGAAACTTTTGTACTTTCTGCTACTGGGCTTCACTACAGCCGCATAGCTTTAGCGTCTTTTTTTGCCATATTGTTTTTACAATCTGGATTAGACAAAGCCATTAATTTCAGAGAAAATTTAAGTTGGTTGGTTGGGCATTTTAAAGAAACATTTCTCAGCGGCTTGGTTCCCTTGCTGCTAATTTCAATCACTTTATCAGAATTGGCTTCGGGGATTATCTCGGCCTATGGAATTGTAGAATTGGTTCTTCACAACAACCACCATGTTGCCTTTTGGGGCGTTGCGTTTGGAGGGCTTTCGCTGGTGTTTCTTTTCTTCGGACAAAGAATTGCAAAAGATTATGCAGGTGCAGGCGGTTTGGTCTCTTATTTTATTGCAGCCGTTCTTGGGTTACTGATTCTGGGTTATTGATTTAACTAAACGCAAAAAGCCCGAGATGATCGGGCTGAACAGAATACAAAAAGAATTTAAACTTTATCTAAATCTTCGAATTCAACATTCGACCAACTATCATTAGGTGCATCATTCGGTTCACTATAAGCGAATGAATTTGGTGAATTGTTCGAAGAGCGATTATTAGCAAGAATGAATTCAACAGCTTCATTTAAACCTTCCGAAAACTTCTCAAAGTCTTCTTTGTAAAGGAAAATCTTGTGTTTTTCGTAAAAGAAAGTTCCGTCCTCTCTAAATCGTTTTTTACTTTCTGTAATCGTGAGGTAAAGATCTTCCCCTTTGGTGCTTTTTACATCAAAGAAGTAAGTCCGCTTGCCTGCTCGCACAGGTTTTGAGTAAATCTCCTCCCGATCTTGATGATCATTAAATTCCATGAAATAGGTAGTGTTTTATAGCGTAGCGATCACAAAACTAACAATTAAATCCAATTTAGATTTGTTTACTTTTTCGAATAATTTTAACTTTCTGATAATCAGATAAATGACTTTATATGTAGGTATGGATAAATTTATTTAAAATTCCTTTTTTAAGATCTTACATTTGCCCCATGATCGCATTTAATCCCTCCGAAATGCCTGTGGCTGGAGTTCAAAATATACTTCAAGCTGCGGTTGGACCGCGCCCAATTGCTTTTGCATCAACTGTGAATGCTAATGGAGAGGTAAATTTGAGTCCATTCAGTTTTTTCAACGTGTTTAGCGCCAATCCTCCGGTTTTGATTTTTTCGCCAGCCCGCCGCGTTCGTGATAACACTACAAAACATACGCTAGAAAACGTGCAGGAAGTGCCTGAAGTTGTGATCAATGTGGTAAGCTATTCGATGGTGCAACAAATGTCTCTTTCCAGCACTGAATATCCAAAGGGAGTGAATGAGTTTGAGAAATCAGGATTCACACAGTTGGCATCCGAAATTGTTCGTCCCCCTAGAGTTGCTGAAAGTCCAGTGCAATTTGAATGTGAAGTGCAACAAGTCATTTCTATGGGAGATCAAGGTGGAGCTGGAAACTTGATTGTTTGCTTGGTGAAACGTATCCATGTGAGTGAAGCTGTCCTTAACGAAAACAAGCAAATCGATCAGCACAAGATTGATTTGGTGGCCCGCCTCGGCGGAAATTTTTACTGCAGAGCTTCCGGTGATGCCTTGTTTGAAGTCGAAAAGCCACTCACCACTTTAGGCATCGGTGTAGACCAAATACCACAAGCAATCCGTTTATCTCCAGTGCTTTCTGGAAACCATCTTGGACAATTAGGAAACGTTGAAGCATTGCCGAATCAAGAAGCTATTTCAGCATTTCAACATTCAGAATTGTATGAAACTTTGCTGATGGATGTTAAGACTACCGATTTTGCTCAACACCGAGTTGCAGCTCAGCTTCTTGATAATGGTGATGTGACTACAGCTTGGAAAGTGCTGCTCGCGGATGACTCAAAATGACGGTCGCATTGTGACCGCCAAATCCTGCCGAGTGACTTAATGTGTGATCAATTCGGCCTTCCTTGGATGCTCCACACAGCAGGATGCCTTTTTGGATCATATCGATCTCTGTTTCGAAGTGATTTATCCCCGCAGGGAAAGCCTGATGCTGAAGCGACAATACGTTAAATGCAGCTTCAATTGCACCTGCAGCTCCCAATAAGTGCCCAGTCATGCTTTTGGTTGCAGCCATTGGGATTTTACTCAAGAATTGCCCAAACAAATTGTACAAACCTGCATATTCAGCAGCATCTCCATTAGGTGTAGAGGTTGCATGCGGATTAATTAGCTGAATTTCATCTGGTTGAAGATCAGCCATTTGAAGCGCCATTTTAACTGAAGCGGTTGTTCCAATTCCATGTTCATCGGCAGCTGTTGGATGTCCAGCATCGTTCGCATTTCCGCAACCTGTAAGCACTGCAAGGATATTCGCACCTCGTTTTTCAGCGTGTGAAAGGGTTTCAAGTACCAAAGCAGCACCTCCTTCTCCAAGTAAAAATCCGTCGCGATCTGTCGCAAAAGGACGAGAGGCTTCATGCATAGCATCGTTACGCGTACTCAAGGCCTTCATCGCACCGAAACCACCAATTACTGAAGGTGTAATTGGAGCTTCAGAACCTCCTGTCACCATCACATCACAAAGCCCGGCGCGGAGATAAAGCATCGCGGTGAAAATAGCTGCATTCGAAGATGCACAAGCAGCCACCGAAAGTTGATTCGGACCTTTAAATCCGTATCGAGAAGCAATCCATCCGCTTGCGGAATCGGGTAAAGCTTTCGACTGAAAATAGGGAGAAAATCTAGGTCTTGAACGATCAGTTGCATAAGCTACCAATGCTTCATCAATACTTTCCATTCCTCCATTTCCTGATGCCCAAGAAACGCCCGTTCTTTCGGGAAGATAAGAACCTTCAATCAAGTTGGCCATGGCAAGCGCCTCGTCGCAAACCGACAAGGCATACCAACTCAAACGATCCATTTTTCGAAGTTGCTTTACATGGTCGAGACCAGAAGGATCGAATCCTTCAATTTCTGCTGCAAAGTGTGTTGAAAATGCACTTGCGTCGAATCTGGAAATGTTTTTAACTCCTGATTTTCCGTTGATTATGGAATTCCAGTTTTCATTCACATTTTTCCCTACCGGGGATAGGATTCCGATTCCGGTAACAACGATCGGTTCTGCATTCATGCTGCGAAAATACCGAATCTGGTGATCAATCCTTAAGGACTAACCAGATTGATGCTGATCATTGAGTAGAAGGTATTTCCGAGCACATTTTCCATTCCGTAAGTTTGCGTTCCGAAGAAACCTCTGAAAAAATCGCCACTTGGAACTTCATCTACATTGAAGCTGTAATTGTAACGGAATCCAACTTGTGCAGAAATCCAAATGAAGTTTTTCAATGATTTCTCATACACCGCCCGAATTCTTAATTCACCGCGACGTAATTCAGGATTGTTCATCGGCGTGGTTCCGGCCGGATTGGCTCCTCTGTTAATGTAACTGTAGATTGAGTCTGAAGTCATCCGATAGCTTTGTCCTTCAAGCTCATAACCAAGCAATAACAGACTTCTGGAAGAAAACGTGCGTCTGTAATGAGCGCGTGCAGGGAAGAGCACTTCGGCGCCCCATTTCCGGTTAGGCGCTGTGTAGTTATAGAGAAAAACAGGGATGTAATTCATCTCTCCAACTCTATAGGTTCTAGAAACGCCGAATCCATACATGAGCCTTTCGTGCTTTTTCCAACCATACACCAATGCTGCCGAATATTTTAGGTAACTCGGCGACAAGAAATTTCCGAAGTTGTAATCTCCATTCAGGTCGGAAGAACCTTGAAAAAGCATGAAGTTTTTCTCGTTCAAGGGTTTGAAAATGGTGAGATTCAAACCTAAAGTGGTTAGTCCTTTATCGAGGAGATTTCTTCCAAGCACGGCATTGGTGTCAGCCGAACCAGCATACCGCTGGGCTGCATAATTTAGACCTGCTTGAATGATGATGTTGTTTCGAGAAACAACAGGAAGATTCAATTGCAGGCGTTCACCATGCGAATAATCGAAATCTGTCTTGGATCCCCCGTCCTCTTGAAGCTGGTAAGGACCTTGGAAGTCATACCCAATCGAAATAAGCTTCTGAGGACTCAAATCCAACACTTTGGAAGTGCAAAATCTCTTCGCACCAACATCAGCAAAATCGAGGTTGTCGTATTGACTGTAATCTTCTTCAGCTGTTGAATCGGGTTGAGCTATTGCTAAAAACGGACAAGTAAAGAGGATGAAGAGCCAGGTTTTTCTCATTTTTTCTGTGTTTGCAGACGTTTCCAAACATCAGTTCTTCCGAATGCGGAAATACCGATGAAACCTCTGATGTCTAATGTGTTGTTGTCTTTCATGGTAATTACACAATCGTAAGTGCTTCCATTTTCAGGATCGTAGATTGTGCCACCGTCCCATTCGTCTCCGCTTTTGAAAGCGAAATCCTTTAACAATCGATACCCTTTGATTGGAACGTTTTGGAGTTTTTCATCAGGATTGTTTTTATCCACTTTAGGTTTTCCAGTTTCTGGATCATTGGGTTCTTTTAACCACACAATTTTGCCGTAATAGCGGGTACCGATTTTTTCAATTTTCACTCGGGCTTTACCATTGCTAGGTTCCCAAATTCCTATAATTCGGTCGCCTGAATCTTGAGCGATCACTTGAGAGCTAGAAAACAAACTGATGCTAAAAAGCAGAAGAAATAGATTTTTCATGGGGCAGAATTATTTAGAAACAGTTACTTCAAAAACGATGTTGGCTTTAAAATTTGCACTTTCTTCCTGATCTTTTGTGAGATTAGCGTCGGTCACCAAGTAAATTTTTGGTTGCTTAAAGAAATCTGTGAGTTCAGCTTCTTTAGAAATTGTGAGTTCAGCATTTTTTGCTCCAGCGGGAATAGGATTGATAATGGCTGCACTTACCATAGGCGTGTTTTCAGCTGCAAGTTGAAACGCAAGCGAATTAAAAGCTCCAAAACCAACACTATCAAGACTTTCAAAAGAAACAGATTTCAATTGCACTTTGTCTAATTGTTCGGATGTAAAGCCGGCCTTTTTGAGGGTGTCTTCAATACTTTGACTGAGCTCGAATTGCATGGTGTTAGGTCCTTCGAACAGCGGACCTTCGGCAGAAAAGGGAACATCCTTCAAGGTGTAAGTCAGTGTTTGGTCTGTGCCGCAAGAAGCGAATAATGCAGAAATTGCAAGAAGTAGAATGATTCGTCTCATTTTCAAAATTTAATTAGGGTCAAACATAGCAATCGATGTTTTGTTAACTGCAAGAATATGGAAAGAATCCCAATCATTGGAAGCGAGGACGAATTGTGGTTCGATGAATTTTTTTTCGACAGTGCAACAGCGTCAAAATTATTGTTGGATTTGCGCGATAGAATTTCGTGGATTCAGCCGAAAATCAGGATGTTCGGTAAGTGGGTTGATCAGCCAAGATTAATGTCCTGGCAGGCTGAAGAAAAATTACATTATTCTTATTCGGGCATCACTTTAATTGCAGAACCATTTTCAAGAGAAGTAGCTGAAATCGCTTCAAGGATAAAAGAACGAACTGGCTTTCACTTTAACTCGGTGTTGATTAATTATTATCGAGATGGCCAAGATTCGATGGGTTGGCATGCTGATGACGAGAAAGAACTTGGTTACGATCCAATAATTGCATCAGTGAGTTTTGGTGCGCCAAGAGCGTTTTTGTTGCGTCACAATCATCACAAGGGAATGAATTTAAAGTTGCCGCTTCCTTCAGGAAGTTTGCTTGTGATGGGCAAAGGCATGCAAATAAATTGGAAACACTCATTGCCTAAAAGGAAACATTCAGAACCACGTATAAATCTCACATTTCGTAAGATTTTGATTGCAGAATAAAGTCTATTTTTGGGCGTTCACTAGGATTGACTGCTTCATGATTGCTTCACGGTTTTATTTTTCAGTATGCATGCTTTTCTGTTCGGCGTTCGCATTTTCGCAGGGCTCGTTTCAAATCGCGTTACTCAAATACAACGGAGGCGGCGATTGGTATGCAAATCCAACATCGTTACCCAATTTAATTGAGTTTTCGAATAGGAATTTGAATACCGGCATTGCTGCTGAGCCTGTCACAGTGGATGCTGCTGATCCTCAGATTTTTAATTTCCCATTTTTGCACATGACAGGGCATGGGAATGTTATTTTTTCATCAGCCGAAACAGACAATCTACGGTCGTATTTGGTTGGAGGAGGTTTTTTGCACGTAGATGACAATTTCGGAATGGACCCATTTATTCGTCCACAATTGAAGCGAATTTTTCCAGAGTTAGAATTGGTTGAAATTCCACCTTCGCATCCAATATTTCATCAGTTATACGATTTTCCTGCAGGCTTACCTAAAATACATGAACATGACGGAAAATCTGCGCAGGCGTTTGGCCTATTTTATCAGGGCCGAATGGTAGTTTTGTACACATTCGAATGCGACTTAGGCGATGGCTGGGAGGATCAAAGCGTTCATAAAGATTCCGAAGCCAATCGGCAAAAAGCACTAAAAATGGGTGCAAATATTTTACAGTACGTATTGATGGGTAACGACCCTGTGAAGCGCCAATAAGTTAAGTTGATGCTTTAGGCAGAAATGAAACTAGTCATATAAAGTGATCCCATTGCTGGGGATTCATTGAAGAATTTCACTTGTTCATTTGGCTTCAATGCCGCTAAAATGTAAAGCATTGGTAGATAATGTTCGGCACTTGGGACTGACAGTTGAGCGATTTTTCCCAATTTATTGAAGTGAATAAGCTTTTGGTGATTTCCGTCTTTCACTGCAGACACAACAGTTGAGTTGAATTCTGTAGCCCAATCGAAAGCATTGTTGGGGTTTCTCCAATCAAGTAAACCGAGGTTATGAACGATGTTTCCGCTACCAAGAATAAGCACACCTTTTTTTCGCAAGATTTGGAGCAATCGAGACATTTCATAATGTTGATCGGGCGATTTTCTGTAATCCAGACTTAATTGAATTACAGGTATTTCAGCTTCGGGAAACATGGGTTTTAGAATGCTCCATGTACCATGATCTAATCCCCATGAAAGATCTGTTATAGCTTCATAATCGTGCAAGTATTTAGCAACTTCGGCGGCTAATTCAGGTTTTCCAGGAGCTGGATATTGTGCATCAAAAAGTGCTTGAGGAAATCCCCCAAAATCGTGAATTGTTTCGGGCATTGGGTTGGCCATCACTTTAGTTCCAGCTGTTTCCCAATGGGCGGAGATGGTTAAAATAGCTTTGGGCTTTGGGATTTTAGTGCCAAGCGCAAACCAACTATCTGAGTAACGATTCTTTTCAATAGCATTCATCGGGCTCCCATGTCCGATAAAAATTACTGGCATTTCAGTTTCAGCATTTTGACTACTTAGTAAATCACGGATCATTGATGTAGGATTGGCAATTATGGCAAGACTAGATAGTTTAACGAAGTTTCTTCTTTCCATGGTTGGAAATTATTTTAGACTCAAAGCTACAAATTAAATGTACGTACATGTAAATTATTTGAATGTTATTGTTGACGTAATGTGTCGTAAGTTATAATTAGCTGGTAAATAGGATAGGGGATTATTTAGTGTTCATGAAATAAGGCACGTCGTAAAAATGATGCTGTAATTCTGCAGTAGCTTTCATTTGGAAAAGCTTTCAATGGATTGAGACAATATCAATTTTGGCATTATTCAATGAATGGTAGAATCTTAGGTGCTACAAGTCCAAAAAATCAAGGAAGCCTATGCAAAACATTTTTTGGAAAATTCAGCAGATTTTTGTTGGGGAAGCTTCCCAATGCGAACCCCTTCCCAAGTGTAATTTCGGCGTTTTAGAAATGGGAGTCAAGCTGAAAATGTTGGTTGAAGTCATTATTTTTCCACTTTATTGTTGATGAAATAAAGAAAGTTGTTTCATGAAATTGGCTGAAGCTAAGATTGGACAAGCATTTCTACGAATTAGAATATTAACAATATTGCCGTATAGTTTATCTTATCTGAAGTTACTGATAGATAATCTCTCCCTGATATTATTTGATGCAAAGAGTTGAATAGTAAAAAAATATAATCAAATGGAAGATACTACTAATTGAATTTTAAAGGTTGTCAATCATTGGTTTTGAAAGGTTTGTTAGAATTCACGTACTTGCGGATAAATTCGATTCATGGCCAGAATTATAGCATTCGATTTCGGAACAAAACGAACAGGGATAGCAGTAACTGATAATCTTCAAATGATTGCAACTGCATTAAAAGTGGTTTCTGATGTTGAATTAATTCCATTTGTGAAGCATTATCTATCAACTGAAAACGTAGAAGCTGTTGTGATAGGAGAGCCGAAACATCTCGACGGAAACCTTAGTGGTCCTATAGAAGCAATCAATAATTTCGTTCGATTTTTTCAGAACAATTACCCACAAATCCGTGTCGAAAGAATCGATGAGCGATTCACATCATCAATGGCTGTTCAAACACTTTTTGCCACAGGTGCTTCAAAAAAGCAAAGAGCCACTAAGGAAAATACAGATCAAATAGCTGCCACAATTATTCTTCAGAGTTATCTAGAACAACAACAATTTAAGAAAGCTCGCCAAGGATCCAACGATTCATTGTAACTGTTTGGTTACTTTTGCAGCATGATTTTACCGATTGTAGCCTTTGGAACACCTGTGCTCAAACAAAAAGCACAAGATATTTCTGCAGATTATCCGAATCTGAATGATCTGATTTCCAATATGTTTCAAACAATGTACAATGCCAATGGAGTTGGTCTAGCAGCTCCGCAAGTTGGCTTGTCGATTCGTTTGTTTATAGTAGACGCAACTCCATTTGCGGATGATGAACCCCATTTAAAGGGTTTCAAGAAAACATTCATTAACGCGCAAATTATTGAAGAAACAGGGGAAACATGGTCCTTTAATGAAGGCTGCTTGAGCATTCCAGGAATACGCGAAGATGTTACAAGGCACCGTGAGATTCTTATTCGCTATCAAGATGAAAATTTTAATTCCTTCGAAGAGAAAATATCAGGCATCCTTGCACGCGTAATTCAGCATGAATATGATCACATCGAGGGCGTTCTTTTTACAGATCGTTTGAGTTCCTTGAGAAAAACCTTACTGAAATCCAAGCTGAGCAACATTTCTAGAGGCCAAGTGAAGATTGATTATAGAATGAAATTTCCTATGCTAAGGAAATAAGCAATTTTCTATTTTTAACCCCGAATTAATGAGACATAAATTTTAAGATGATGCAAAAATTTACAATTGGATTTTTATTTGTTCTAAGCATGTTTGTGATTTCCTGCGGAGGTAGCAAAGACGAGGCAGTTCAAAAGATCACAGAACTTGAGAAGAAGCTATTGGATCAAAATGGAAATCCTATCAATGAAGTTAGCGCATACAATTTGCAAGTTGAATACGACGACTTTGCAATGAATTTCTCGGAAGAGCCTGAAGCACCTGAATATCTTTTCAAAGCGGCCAACATCAGTATCAACTTAGGATGGGGCGAGTCGGCTGTTAAAATCCTCGAGAAGTTCCTTGAGAAATTTCCTGAAAATGCAAAAGCTCCAGAAGCATTATTTTTTCTTGGGTTCGTTTACGACAATCAAATTAATGATGATGCTAAAGCAGGCGATTATTACAAGCAGTTTCTAAAGAAATATCCTGCACACACTTTCGCAAAAGACGCTGAAGCTTCAATCAAGAATTTGGGTAAAACCGACGAAGAATTAATGCGCGAATTCGAAAAAATAAACGGAGACAGTTCATCTATTAAGGACACTGCCGCAAAAGCAGCTTAACTCTAAAAGGGTAATCTTGCTTGCGAACTCTCAGTGATATCGCTTCTAATACCAGCCTTAAAAGCAAACCATCCTGCTATGCCAATCATGGCAGCATTGTCGGTGCAATAGGCAAACGGTGGAATAAATGTCTCAAACCCTGTGCTGTTCAAATCCTCAAATGCTTGTCTTAAGCCGCTGTTGGCTGAAACTCCTCCAGCCAAGGCCAATCGCTTAATTCCAGTTTCCTTTGACGCTGATAACATTTTATTAATCAGTATTTTAACGATTGTAAATTGAAGTGATGCTGCAAGGTCCGCTTTGTTTTTATCTACGAACGCCTTGTCTTTTTTCTCTTCCGATTGAATCAAATACAGAAACGACGTTTTCAATCCACTGAAGCTAAAGTTTAATCCATCGGCTTTGGGTTCGGGAAATTTAAACCTGCTCGGGTCTCCGGTTTTAGCTAACTGATCAATCATTGGTCCACCTGGATAAGGCAATCCCATGATTTTTGCAGCTTTATCGAACGCTTCTCCCGCAGCATCATCCTGGGTTTCACCCAAAACGGTCATCTCTAATGGCCCATCCACCCGAACAATTTGAGTATGCCCACCAGAAACGGTTAAACACAAAAACGGAAACTCAGGAATCGAACGCTCTTCTCGAATAAAATGCGCTAGAATGTGCGCCTGCATGTGGTTTATGCCAATCAAAGGAATGCCTAATGCCGTAGCCATGCCTTTTGCAAATGAACCTCCAACTAACAAAGATCCAGGCAATCCAGGTCCGCGCGTATATGCTATGGCTGCTAAGTCTGCTTTGCTTATTTTAGCAGCGTGAAGTGCAGCCTCAACTACTGGAATTATATTTTGCTGATGAGCCCTAGATGCCAGTTCTGGAACTACGCCACCCCATTTTTTATGAATATCTTGGTTTGCAACAATGTTGGCAAGCAATTTGTCATCGGCCATTACCGCAGCGCCCGTGTCATCACAGGAAGATTCAATTCCAAGAATGTAAATCGGGCCTTGCTCATTTTTCATAATTCGATCGCTTATTAAACTGCTGCGCAAAATAACAGGAATTTTTCTGCTTAGCCTGCTTGTCTTGCTAACAGGATGCTTCATTATTGTGCAAAGCCCGGCTTTTCAAACATGGGCGGCAAAAGAAGCTGCTCAAAGGATTTCTAAAGCCATTGGTGCAAAAGTAGAGATCAGAAAGGTGAAAATTCGATTTTTCGACCGTGCCCTGATCGAGGGTTTTTATGTAGAAGACCTGCACAAAGACACAATGTTGTACGTCGATAAAATCGAAGCCAATTTTGATGATGTGTATTTAAACGCATCACATTTTGATTTTGACCATGTAAAACTTTCTGATGGTCAATTTAACATTCGTCAGTTTTGGAACGAGGACGATCTCAACATTCAGTTTATCCTCGATATTCTTGATCCTCCAAGAAAACCCGGAGACACTTCGCATTCAGTTCCGCCAGAGCTTTTCTTTTGGAGAGCAGAACTTGAAAATATCGATTTTACATACGAATTCCGAGATTCAATTCCGGATACCGTATTTGGAATGAACTACGATCATTTGAGGTTCACCAACATTAACGCACGCATCGATCGATTCTTGATTATCAATGACTCCCTGTCGGGGGAAATTAGGAACATGTGTTGTAAAGAATCTTCAGGTTTCGAAGTGCAAGAATTGAGGTCGGATTTTATCGTCTCTTACAACACCATGGAGTTCGCAAATTTAAAGGCGAAAACTCCAAAGAGTGAATTAAATGGAAAGGTTCGTTTCGATTACTCTTCCTATGATGACCTTACTGAGTTTATCGATTCAGTGCAGATTCGAAGTAAAATTCGATCAAGTAAGGTGAACTTAGATGAACTAGCCGTATTTTCTGAAGAATTGAAAGGCTTAAACCTTGATTTGAGTATCGCTGGGAACATCAAAGGAACCGTCGGGAATTTGAGAGGACGAAACATGACAATAGAATTTGGAAAACAATCGCGCATGCTTGGAAATTTCCATTTTATTGGCTTGCCCGAAACCGATAGTTTGTACTATTCATTGCAAATGAGTGAATTAAGAACCTTCGCGCCTGATCTTGCTCTTATAAATACGTATCCATTCCACTCAGGAAAACCTCTCCAAATTCCTCAAGAGGTGGTTGAATTGGGCTTGATGACATATAAAGGAAAGCTATCTGGAACTCTAGATAATGTATCTGCCGAAGGCGAACTTGAAACAGCTGCTGGCAATGTAACTGCCGAGATTAACCTGCGATATAATAACGAAATTCAAGATTATTATTACGAAGGATTCGTTGCTACACCCTCTTTCGATTTAGGCAAAATTGTTCACTCAAATCCTTCATTGGGTGTAATTTCTGGTGACGCAATCATTCATGGTGAAAGTTTTGATCCCGATCTTTTGGTAGCCAGTATCGATGGAACCTTAAATAGTTTAAGCATTTCTGGATATAACTATCAAAACATTACCATCAGCGGCGATGTTGCTCGAAATGTGTACAATGGAAATCTGAAAGTAAGCGATCCTAACTTGAGATTGGATTTTCAAGGTTTAGCCGATTTTTCAAAGCTGAATTCAAAATTCGATTTCAGTGCAAGTGTTGATCGCTTAGATTTAAGTGCGCTTAAGTTGATCCAAAGAGATTCTTCATTCATCATTTCCACAGAAATCGTTTCCAATTTTACAGGAAATAATTTGGATAATTTATATGGGCAAATCGAGTTGATGAACTCAACTATGACCTATGGTTCTCAACGTTTCAGAATGGAAGATTTGCTACTTGAAGCCAGTGGAAGTCCATACAATCGAGAGATTCGTTTGTTCAGCGATATGGCTGATGCTCAAATTTCTGGTGCATTTCGATTGGCAGCAATGCCTGGTGAAATTTCAGATGTATTAAATACATTTTTACCCAGTTTTACCAGAATTAACAAAACTGAAACACCTATCGATTTTAATGAGAATTTCAATTTTTCAGCAAATATCAAAGACATAAGCCTGCTTCAAGAATTGTTCTTTCCTGAATTGGAATTTCAAAAAGGCACGCAAATATCTGGTCGATTTGATTCTGGTCGTCGCTTTATTAAGTTGGATGTTGCAGCACCTTTTTTCATTGCTTCTGGAATTCGATTCAACCAAGTGAAAACGATGGCTGTAGCTGATAATGGCCGACTTTCGATTTCAGCCTTAAGTCCCGAAATGAACATTTCCGACAGTGTTTCAATTCGCCACGTAAATCTTCAAGGCGATATTTTAACCGACAGCATGGGCATAAAATTGGGTTGGGCTTCAAAATCAACGCTTTTAGAATCGGATGCCGAATTAAATGCAAAAGCCATTTTTAAAGGAAACGACATTAGAATTAATCTTTTACCATCGTTGCTTTTGGTGGGTGATACGATTTGGCAAGTGAACGAGGGAAATACGCTCACCATTTCGAAAGGTGTTGTAGATATTGAAAATATGGCTTTTTCGCATGGCGCTGAGTTTGTTCGTGTGGATGGTAAGATATCAAACAATCCAAATGATGAAGTCGATGTGGTTCTAGACAATTTTAGTTTAAAAAACCTCAATCCATTTATCAGCGGAAGCGACATAGAATTGTCTGGTAGTACAAAAGGAATTATCTCATTCTCGGAAATTGGAAAGCAAGTTCTCTTTAAATCTAATCTTGAATTTAAAGGCATTCAAGTAAACAAAGACTTTATTGGAGATGGCAATGTGATTTCCAAATGGGATACAGAAAATAAAAGGGTTTTATTGGACGGCTTTTTAGGTACCAAAGAGTTTAGAAAATTCTCATTTACAGGGCATTTTTCTCCCGATAAAAAAGAAAATAATATTGATTTAAAATGTGAAATTCGTAATCTTCGTTTGGAGTTGTTTAAGCCTTATGTGAAAGACATCTTTTCTGACATTTCTGGTTTGCTAGATGGCGATTTACATCTTACTGGAAGCCTCGAAAAGCCTGTTGTGAACGGTGAATTATCTTTCGACAAGCGCACTTTTGTTACAGTTGATATCTTAAATACGCGCTATCAAGTTTTAGATAAAGTACAGATTAGAAAAAACCTGATATCAAGCAAAACACTCATGCTTCGTGATGTAAATCAAAATCTAGCTCGTTGCGACATAAAAATATCTCACGATTATTTTAAAGATTTTATCCTCGATATCCGTATTGATGCCAATAAACTACAAGCATTGAATACCAATGAAACCCAAAGTGATCTGTTTTTTGGCACTGGTTACATCACTGGAAATTTTAGAGCTTATGGTCCTATCGATAATATTGTGATGGACATCAACGCAAAAACCGAAAAGGGCACTGTGTTTAATTTGCCGCTTTCAGGTACGTCTGATGTTAGTCAAAAGGACTTTATAGTGTTCGAATCAGCTTCTCAGAAGGCTGGAAACTTAAAACAAAAAAAGAAGAAAGTTGAAAGTCGCGGATATGAATTGAACTTTAACTTAGAAGTAACGCCAGAAGCAGAAGCTCGTCTATTATTCGATCCAAAAATTGGAGATATTATTTCAGGAAACGGTAGTGCTAATCTTCGTTTGGAGGTTACAGAAGCCGGCGACTTTAATGTTTACGGCGACTATTTTATCGAAAGAGGAGATTATTTGTTTACCCTTCAAACAATCATCAGTAAAAAATTTAGTGTACAAAAAGGTGGCGTAATCAGTTTTAGAGGTGATCCCTATAATGCCGACATCAACCTTTCTGCGGCTTACAGGGTGAGAACGCCTTTATTTCAATTGGTGAAAAATATCGATTCTACTGCTGCGGTAAAACGACCAATTGATGTGGACGCGCTAATGAAACTTAGCGATAAATTAATGCAGCCCACCGTGAAGTTCGACATTTTACTACCAAATGCCGACGAACAAACTAGAAATCTTTTAAAGTCTCAAATAGTCAATGAAGACGATTTAAATAGGCAAGTTTTTTCTTTGGTAGTTTTTGGGCGATTTCTGCCTAGTCAAGACATTGCTTCTTCGGGTTCGAGCATTGGAAATGTGGGCTCAAACGTTTCTGAATTACTTACTAATCAGCTAAATAACATGCTTTCTCAGTTAAGTAAAGACATCAATATAGGCGTAAATTATGCTCAAGGTGATGTTACTTCAACCGATCAAGTGAACGTAAACATATCAACTGCAATATTTAACGACCGTGTTCAAATTGATGGTAGTCTTGGCAATGCCGGAATTACACCAAGCGCCAATTTGAACAATACTTCAAACTTAGTTGGTGAATTTAACATCGAAATAAAGGTTTCTGCAGATGGAAATGTGAGGATTAAGGTGTTTAATAGATCCAATCAATATTTACTCGTAACCAATGATGTTCCCTACACGCAAGGTGTTGGTGTTTTTTATCGTCGAGAATTTGATGAAATTAAGGAACTGAAACGGAAGAAAAAATCAAAGCCAGAAAGTCAATAATCCCAATCCGACAATCACTTTATTTTGTTAAACCATTTTACACACGAAGCGATTAGATTTGTCATGATGCAAAAACTGTTAAATACAATTTCGCTTTGCCTGTTATTCTTGACAGGAAGTGTTGATGCTCAGATGCTTAAGCCTAAAGCATTGTTCTCGCATGGTAAATTCATGATGGCAGGAAAATCGCCTTATGTAGAATCTTATCTGCTGGTAAAAGGTAACAGTGTGAAGTTTTCTCAAAATGCAAATGGGAAATTTCAAGCCTCTATCGAAATCGTATTATCGGTTGCAGAAGGTGATAAAATAAAATTCGCCGATCGCTACAATCTCTTAAGCCCTGAAACTGACGACACCGCTCAAATTGGATTTAACTTTTTAGACCAACAAAGAATTCCTCTTCCAAACGGCAATTACACGCTTTCAGTAAGAATAAAAGACAACAACAATCCCACGCACGACAAGGTTGAAGCATCAGAACCCTTGATCGTTAGATTTCCAGCCGATTCGATGAGTATCTCTGATATTCAATTGGTTGAAACAGCAACAAAATCCGATAAGCCAGGCCCGCTTAACAAAGGCGGTTTCACGCTGGTTCCGAATCTCGCAGACTTTTATCCGCAGGAAGTTGAGAAGCTCATCTTTTATGCTGAAGCTTACCGTGCACTTGAAAACTTGGGCGAAAATCAAAAATATCTCATCAATTATTACCTAGAGGATGCTGCAAAAGGGCAGAAACTCGATCAGTTTTCAGGCTTTAGCCGCTTTAATACCGCTTCAGTAAACAGTATCATGGCCGAACTTAACATCATGGAATTGTACTCTGGAAATTTCAATTTGGTAATCGAAGCCCGAAATAAAGACAACAAAATGGTGGCAATTAAAAAGACTTCATTCTACCGTCACAACCCATATCAATCTGTGGCATTAGATAAAGTGGTATCAATTGTTACTGAAGGAAGTTTTGCTGAGAATTACAAGAATCCTGATAGTCTCGCTGAGCACATCCGCTGCTTGGGACCAATCTCTTCCATGCGCGAGCGTGGATACGCAGAAAACTTAGTGAAAGAGAAAAATCTGAAATACATGCAACAGTATTTCTTAGGATTTTGGAAGAATAAAAGTCCACAAGATCCAGGAGCGGCCTGGGCTACCTATTTCCAAGAGGTTCGAAAAGTAGAATCGAATTTCGCTACGGCCATCAAACGTGGCTACAACAGCGACCGTGGAAGAGTGTATCTTCAATACGGTCCGCCCGATAACCGCCAAGAAAGCCCACGCGAACCTTCCGCCTTACCTTACGAAATTTGGCAGTATTACCGAATCAACAACCAAAGCAATCGTCGATTCGTGTTTTGTAATCAAGATTTGGTAACCAACGATTATATGCTCATCCACTCGGACGCTTTGGGCGAACACAACAACGATCAATGGATGTTTCAAATCATGAAGCGCGATACCCAAACGAACGATATCGATCAAACTGAATCCGATACCCATTTTGGATCTCAACTTAAACAAAACTTCCAAACACCGCGGTGAAAGTCCTTTATTTCTTGCTCAGAAGCGCAGGATTCTTAGTAGCTTCATTGCCATTGGCTGTACTGTATCAAATTTCTACAGCCTTATCGTGGTTAACTGGCGTTGTTTTTCGCTACAGGCGAGATGTTGTGGAACGAAACATCAGGTTGTCGTTTCCTGAAAAAGACGAAAAGTGGGTTCGAAAGCAAACACGGTTGTTTTATATGCACTTCGTGGATGTGATGGTGGAATCGTTCAAACTTCTCGCGCTGAATAAAAAAATGCTGCCCAATCGAGTGTCTGTTACAAATCCAGAATTACTCGAAAAGCTTTACAAAGAGGGCAGGGGAGTGATTGCCGTTGGTGGTCATTATGGAAATTGGGAATGGATGGGCACCGCGCTTCAATTGATGAGCCCGTACCAAGCTTTGGTTGCATATAAGCCGTTGAGCAACAAGTTGATCGATAAGGTAATGTTGAAAATTCGGAGTCTTCATGGTTCCAAATTGATACCAATGAACCAAATATATCGCGCAGTTAAAACTTCAACTGTTCCTACCATCACGCTACTTGTAGCGGACCAAGCTCCACATCCTGAAAATGCATATTGGACATCCTTTCTCAACCAAGATACTCCCGTTTTCATGGGACCCGAAAAAATTGCGAAATCCACTGGTCATGTTGTTGTATTTTTGGCGATGACCCGACCCCGCAGAGGTGAGTATGCAATTACAGTAAAGGAAGTTTCACTAGATCCTATCAATGAAGCGCCTTTTGCGATAACCGAAAAGCATCTGCAACTGTTAACCGAGGAGATTTTAGTTAATCCTTCTTGCTGGCTTTGGTCGCATAAACGTTGGAAACACAAACGCCCTGCATGAGAACAGCAGTTGTCATTCTTAATTGGAATGGAGTAAAATTACTGAGGCAATTTCTGCCAGAGGTAATTCGCTGTTCGCCAAATGCAGAGGTAATCGTTGCCGACAATGCATCAACCGACGGTTCGGTGGAAATGATGCGGCAAGAGTTTCCTGAAATACGCGTAATTGTAAATTCGCGAAACTCCGGATACACTGGCGGTTACAATGAGGCATTGCGACAAGTTGATGCAGAATTTTACATCCTGCTCAACTCTGATATTCTTGTTACGCCAAATTGGATCGAACCGATCGAGAAACTTTTCGACCACGATCCTCAAATTGGTGCAGTACAACCTAAAATTCGAGCATTTAATCAACAAACACATTTCGAATATGCTGGCGCCGCTGGCGGATACTTAGACCGTTTGGGCTTTCCGTTTTGCCGTGGACGTATATTCGAAACGCTTGAAGAAGATCTCGGACAATACAATGATGCCAAGGAAGTGTTTTGGGCTTCCGGTGCGTGCATGTTTGTTCGCTCTTCAGTTTTTCACCAATGTGGAGGCTTCGATGAAAGCTATTTTGCCCACATGGAGGAAATTGACCTTTGCTGGCGGATGAAAAATCAGGGTTACCGAGTGATGTACGAACCAGCATCGATGGTTTTTCACATTGGTGGCGGAACGCTGGATAAATCGAATTGGAAGAAAACCTACCTTAATTTCAGAAACAATCTCGAGTTGATCTACAAGAATATCGAGGATGAATACCTCTTTAGAAGCTTGTTTTTCAGGATGTTAATGGATGGTGTGGCAGCATTTAAGTTTCTTTTTTCAAACGGTTTTTCGCACTTTTATGCGATCGTTCGTGCGCACATGCATTTCTACAGAATGCTACCGTCTATCAGAAAAAAACGAATAGCACTCAAGAAACTCGAGAAAAACCGCAACAGCACTGGGGTTTACATGGGGTCGGTGGTGATTGACTACTTTGTGCGCAAGCGTCGATATTTCTCTAAACTTGGCATCGATTAGCCATAAATCCCTAAACCATGTTCGGACCATTTGAAGTAAACTTTGAGCAACTTCTCACAGTTACGCTCACGCTTTTCGCAATTATTGATATTGTGGGCGCAATTCCAATCTTGGTTTCACTAAAAAGCCGAATTGGAGAAATCAATCCAGGAAAAGCAACTGCAGCTTCAGGTGTTTTGATGATTGCCTTTTTGATTTTTGGGTCTGCTTTTTTAAAAATGTTAGGCGTTGATGTGAACTCGTTCGCCATTGCTGGATCGATTGTTATCTTCATCATGGGATTGGAAATGGTGATGGGTATCGAGCTTTTTAGACAAGATCCTGATGTGCGTTCGGGCAGTTTAGTTCCAGTCGCATTCCCTATTATCGCAGGATCGGGAACCCTCACAACGGTAATGTCGTTGCGCGCCGATTACGGTTTTTACAACATCCTTTTAGGTATACTGATTAATCTGCTAGCCATTTACTTGGTTCTTCGGTCTATCAATTTTCTTGAAAGCAAGCTTGGCAAAAGTGGCTTGTTTGTGATTCGAAAGTTTTTTGGATTGATTCTTCTTGCCATCGCAATCAAGATCTTCAGAAGTAACCTAGGATTTTGATGTGCAGAATTACCAAACTTAATGATCACCTAGAAGAATCATAGAGTAGCCAAATAACATCCCATTTTTTTAAATGACAAAGCCTGTCCGATTTTTCGAACAGGCTTTGTCATTCTTCAGGTTTTACAAATTATGCAGGAACATGAACGGTTGCAAGATACCTTTCGGCATCGAGCGCGGCCATGCAGCCAGAGCCTGCAGCAGTAATTGCTTGGCGATAAATGTGGTCTTGAATATCACCACAGGCAAAAACGCCTTCGATGTTGGTTTTTGATGTGCCTGGAATGGTTTTTACATAGCCGTTTTCGTCCATCTCTAACCAATCTTTAAAGATGGTAGAATTTGGTGTGTGGCCAATCGCCACGAAAAATCCTGTGACATCAATTCTAAACTCTTCACCCGTTGTAACTCTTCTAAATCGAGCACCTGTTACGCCTCCTTCACCTTCAATTTCGAGTGTTTCGGCATTAAAAACCATCTCAATGTTTGGTGTATTCAGTACCCGATGTTGCATGGCTTTCGAAGCACGAAGCTCATCACGACGAACAATCATGTAAACTTTCTTGCAAAGCTTGGCTAAGTAACTGGCTTCTTCAGCAGCTGTATCTCCGCCACCCACAATTGCTACTTCTTGACCACGGTAGAAAAAGCCATCGCAAACAGCACAGGCAGAAACGCCAAATCCATTTAAACGTTGCTCACTTTCTAATCCTAACCATTTTGCCGATGCTCCAGTTGCAATGATTACTGATTGTGCTTCGATGAGTTTTGTGTCGTCGATCCAAACTTTGTGAACAGGACCACTAAAGTCAACTTTGGTAGCCAATCCGAAACGCACATCAGTTCCAAAACGCTTCGCTTGCGCCTCAAGATCTTCCATCATTTTTGGGCCTTGCGTTCCATTTGGATAGCCAGGAAAATTGTCGACTTCGGTGGTGATGGTTAATTGTCCGCCAGGTTGCATACCTGTATACAGCACAGGGTTTAAATCGGCACGTGACGCGTAGATGGCTGCAGTGTATCCCGCAGGGCCTGATCCAATGATCAAACACTCTACTTTTTCAATTGAGTTTTCCATGTTAATTTGTTGCAATCAATGTGTCTGAGAAGTAGGATTGGCCGCACCAAACGCCCAGTCCACCTTCAATGTTGGTTTTTATAATGATTGGTGAAGCAAACGGATTTCCGTTCGTTCCCAATGCGGCCTCAAAAGTATTATAGAATTCAAACTCTCGGATACCAATGCTGCAAAATTTTATCTGGATGGTATCCCCCAATCTGTAGAAGAAATCTTGTTCGATAAATGTATCCTGAACGCCAAAAGGCTTATCCGATTGCCCTGAAAAAAAGGTGACCAATCGACCGTTGATGAATTCATCATTCGTAATGGCTCCACTTACCGGAAAATATTGAGTTTCGGAGGATTTCTTTGCATACAATCTGTAGGCATTTCCAAGGGTATCGGGATCCTGATAAACGGCATATAGGAACCCGAGTGAATCTTCGTTGATGTCGAACACATTGATTCCGAAATACAAACTATCCACCGGAACCGGTGGCGGAATTTTCGTTCTCGCAGTCGCGGTTTTTCCTAAAGCTTGAACTGTAAGCAGGTATGTTTTGCCAACTTCGCCAACCAATGCAGTGGTTGTGTAGTATGCAAAGGGGTATTCGAATGGATTGAGTACGAAGGTTAACGGATAAGTTGTTTGTCCGTCATTCACGGTCACCACGGCATTTTGCAGGATGAATGTATCGAGCAAAGCAACGATATCGGAAGGGAAATCGTTGAAGAATCCACGGTTTTTCGAAACCAACACGCGGGGATTTCCACCAGCTTCAATAATGCCTTCAATAACAATAGATTCTTCACTTTGATCCAATTCAATTTCTATTTCCCGTTCACACGAAAAAACAAAGAACGAAAGGAGTAATATCGTTAAAATGGAGAGGGTTTTCGTTTTCATCAGAAGCTCATGTTATAGGTTACTGATGGGATAATTGGGAAAAGCGAAACCATCTTTGCCGTGTTTTTGAAATTGCCACTTTGAAGGTCTCCTTCAGGATCGATATAAATAAAGAACGGATTCAATCGGCTGTAAACGTTGTAGATAGAAAAGTTCCAACTTGATCTTACTTTTCGGTCTTTCGGACCTGTCCAAGTGGCCGATAAATCCCAACGGTGATAAGCTGGCATTCTGTAATTGTTCCTTTCGCCGTATTGAAGTACCGGTTTTCCTTCGAAGTAATAAATGTTGGTAGGAAGCCACATCAAACTACCTGAAGCATAAACGAAAACAGTTCCAAATGTCCAGCTTTTGTTGAGTTCGTAGGTTAACACCACCGACATATCATGTCTGCGATCGTAACGGGCAAAATAGGTTTGTCCGTTGTTGAGTTCTGGAAATGTTCTGTTGGTGTAAGACAAAGTATAACCAATCCAACCCGAAAGTTTTCCTAACGATTTCTTGAGGAAGAATTCTACACCATACGCCTCACCAGTTCCGAAGGTGAGGAAGTTATCTACATTGTCGTTCACGCCATTTGCAGGCAAAGTTCCATCCTTAAACTCAACTTGGTTCTGCATTTCCTTGTAATACCCTTCTATCGAGGCTTCCCAAGCGTTGTCTTTAAAATTGCGATAATACCCGAGTGAATATTGAATTCCGAATTGTGGTCTAACCAACTCAGTTGAAGGGAACCAAAGATCGGTTGGAAGACTCTGGTTGGCCAAAGATGTAATGTGGATATACTGGTAATTCTGAGTATATGAGGCTTTTATGGAAGATTTTGAGTTTAATGTATAGCGCATCATTAAGCGAGGCTCAACATTCGGATAGGTTTTGATAGGGTCGCCTTTTGCATAAATCACCGAATCCACTGTGGTGCCCACTTCATTTTTAAGGTAACGCGTAAATGGCCCAACTTGAGAGAAAATTGATCCTCGCAATCCTGCATGTATTCTGAGTTTTTCGGTTACATCAAAGTCATCCGAAAGGTAAACTGCACCTTCATGTGCAAAAATTCGTTCGGGTGGACCTAATTCGAAAGGTTCGCCAACCAATTCTCCACTGGCATTGTTAGGAGTGAAACGGTGAAAGATATAGTTTGCACCGAATTTAATGGTGTGCCGATAGTTTGGATACCAACTGAAATCCATCTTTCCATTGTAGTCTCGAACTCCTGAAAAAACCGAAAATTTGAAGGCTGTTTGTTCAACATTAGATTCGAACTGATAGTCAGAAAAAATCAATGAAGTATTGAGGAACAGTTTATTTGAAAACAAGTGATTCCAACGTGTTGAAACCGTCGCATTTCCCCATGGAATCCGGATATTGAAGCCGCTGTCCTTGCTTTTGAACGTAAAAACATCTCGCCCGAAATACCCTGAAATAAATAGGCGGTCTTTGTCGCTCAAACGATAATTCACCTTCGTATTCAAATCGTAGAAATAGTAGCCAGAACCTTTGGTTGGAGATGTTTCTTTAACGAACGGTTGAACGAGCACGTCGATATAAGTTCTTCGACCAGAAACAATAAATGATGATGTGTCTTTTTTAATTGGACCTTGAACTGTTAGCCTAGAAGAAATGAGTCCAAGTCCGCCATCCACCTGCATTTTTTTGGAGTTTCCTTCCTTCATCGAAATGTCGAGCACTGAAGCCAAACGGCCGCCATATTGTGCAGGCATTCCACCTTTATGAAGATCTACGGTTTTAACTGCATCAGAATTGAAAACGGAGAAAAAGCCGAGTAGGTGAGCGGCATTGTAAACCACTGCTTCATCAAGCAGAACGAGGTTTTGATCAGGTCCACCACCACGCACATATAGGCCTGTGTTTCCTTCCCCGGCGTTTTTTACGCCCGGAATTAATTGAACAATTTTCACCAGATCCACTTCCCCGAAAAACGCAGGAAGTTTTTTCATTTCCTCAACAGAGACCTCAACCCGTCCCATGTCGGTACTTTTTACGTTGTTTTCAAGTTTTGTATCGACAATTTCGATTTCCTTCCCTTGAACTGATTGGGATTTCAGATTGATGTTGATCCGTTGATCTGCTTTTAGATCGATGGTTTGCACAAACTCCTGAAAACCAATAAATGAAACGGAAATGGTGTATTTCCCTTCGGTGAGTGTTAATGAATAAAAACCATACACATTTGTTGAAACACCTTGCTTGGTCTCACGTACGTAAACGTTGGCTCCTGGCATGTATTCGCCTGTAGATTCATCTTTAATGTAACCCGAAATTGTATGTTTTTTTTGCGCCTCGGCAGATAGGAAGGCAGCGAATAGCATTAATATGAGCAGGGTATATTTAGGTTTTAAGCTAAATGATTTTTGTAGAGAGATCATGAATTGTATTGACCTGTGGATAATAAAACGAGTGTACAGGCTAGTTCGGTTTTGATGCCTTGTTGTTGTGCCTGTTGGATAAATAATGGATTTTCTGTTCCCGGATTGAAAATGATCCTCTTCGGGTTGAGTTTTAAAAGCTGTGGAATAAGTTCCGATTGCCTGTCGGGCCCAACATACATAGTGATAGTATGGATGGGTTCGGTAAAATGAAGGTCTGTTTTTACCTCAACATTGTTGATGGTTTCGTTTCTTAATCCGAACGCCAAAACTGGATAACCATTGGCAACAAGACTTTGAATGGCTTTGAAGGAATACCTTTCGGGATTCTTGCTGGCGCCCACAACAAGTGTGATAGGGAAGTTTTCAGGATTCATTTGGAGAATGCAAATATCCGCTAAGCTTTAGGATTTCTGTATCCTTAAAGTGAAGATTTAGTTCATGGTTGATGAAATTTGCCGCTACAGGGAATTCTCGAAGATAATCTCCAGCTTTAAGATAGTAGGAAAGAAGCAGGACAGGTCGTGCTTTTTCAAAATCAGCGGGCTTTTTCAATTGAACACTCACCCAAAGCAAATCTTTTTTGAAATGATGCCACTGTGCATATCCTCTTTCAATCAAAACGTCTCTAAGTTCCTTCTTAAATGGAAGGTCGATTAGTCCATTTGCATGAATGTGGCCAAATGAGCGATTGAAAACCCGAAACTCGATTCCACCATACATATGTTTACAGCGCTCCACTTCTGGCCAACTGCAAATAATTTCGCTCCATTGCTTGATGAGTGGCTGCAAATTGGCGTGCTTCTTCTTCAGCTTCTCTTCGAATTGCTGTAACTCCTTAACCTTTTCTTTTTGTGAATCCGTCATTAGATCTCTGTGGAAAAGTAGAACAACTAAATACTTTAATGGTTTTGACCTTTTAGCAATTCCACGACAATTGGGAAAAAATCAAAAAACTATTGCATGAGAGGGCAAAATTAATCGATCCAAATTCATGCTTATTCAACCCTTGAGAAGTATTCAATTGTTATCCATGTTTTTAGAGGTGTATGGGATTTTGTTGATGGATTTTTCTTTACTACAGTTTAAAAAATGATCATGCTATCTCAATTCTTCTATTTTTGCTAAAAATGATTTTTCTGTGATTCTAGCCGTTCCAACCGAACTAAAACCCCGAGAAAACAGGGTTGCACTTACTCCTGATGTTGTGAAGGAGCTTATTTCAAAAGGATTTCAGGTAAAGGTAGAAACCGGTGCCGGCGAAAAATCCTATCTACTAGACGCTGAATACATCGCTGTTGGAGCCGAAATGGTGGCCGATAAAAATGCACTGTACAACACCGCCGATGTTGTATTGCATGTAAATGCGCCAGAGCCCGAAGAAATTAGGAAGATGAAAAAAGGCTCAGTGTTAATCAGCTTCTTATATGCTGCGGTTTCACCGGATGTGGTGAAAGCATGCACTGAGACAGGCGTTTCAGCCTTTTCGGTAGATGCCATTCCGAGAATTTCGCGCGCGCAAAAAATGGATGCCCTCAGCTCGCAAAGTAATCTTGCAGGATATAAAACGGTGCTTCTTGCAGCCAATGCATTGGGAAAGATTTTTCCATTGTTGATGACCGCAGCTGGAACAGTGAAACCAGCTCGTGTAGTGATCATGGGCGCTGGAGTTGCTGGTTTACAAGCCATTGCCACAGCTAAACGTCTCGGTGCAATTGTAGAAGTGAGCGATATTCGCCCTGAAACCAAAGAACAAGTAGAATCACTTGGCGCCAAGTTTATCGAACTAAAAGGCGATGATAGCATCAAAACAGAAGGTGGATATGTGAAAGAAGTTTCAGCAGATTTCCTCAAGAAGCAACAAGAACTCATCACCAAACACGTGCGCGACGCTGACATCGTAATAACCACCGCGTTGATTCCAGGAAAAAAAGCACCAGTACTTTTAACAGCCGACATGGTGAAAGGCATGAAAACCGGATCTGTGATTGTAGATATGGCTGTTGAACAAGGAGGAAACTGTGAACTCAGCGAACTCAATAAAACAGTGATGAAAGAAGGTGTTATCATCGTTGGTGAATCGAATTTGCCTTCTTTGTTGCCGCTTAATGCTAGTCAGCTTTATGCCAAAAATATCTCCACATTCTTGTTGCATCTTGCCGACAAAGACAAATTTCATTGGGATCTCGAAGAAGAGATCACCAAAGGTTCCCTTATTGTGCACGAAGGAAAAGCCGTGCATCCAAGTGTTTCATCTTTCGCTTAATCAAATTTATGGAAGCATTATCGCAATTCATTGCTGAACATATCAATCTTATTTACTTCATCATTCTGTCGATTTTCGTTGGTGTGGAAGTAATTGGCAACGTGCCCACAGTGATTCACACACCACTCATGTCGGGTGCAAATGCCATCCACGGAGTGGTGATTGTTGGAGCCATTTATGTGATGCTGCACCTCAAAACCGACGATTATGCCGGACTAATTACCGGTTTCTTGGCTGTATTGCTTGGAACGCTCAATGTAGTAGGTGGTTTTGTGGTTACCGACCGCATGCTTGAAATGTTTAAAAAGAAAAAATAAGGCTCTGTTATGATCGAATCTTTGCTCGAAATCTGTTACCTCATTGCGTCGGTAACTTTTGTACTTGGCCTTAAGTTGATGGGAAATCCAAAATCGGCCCGCCAAGGAAATTTAATTGCCGCTGCCGGTATGGGAGTTGCAATTTTTGGAACCATCTTCTTACATGAAAAAGAAGTTCCAATGGTGATTTATGCACTTATCGGTTTGGCTTTACTCGTTGGTACCGTTGCCGGATGGATTACTGCACGAAAAGTGGCAATGACCAAAATGCCTGAACTTGTTTCGCTTTTCAACGGGATGGGTGGCGCTTGTGCAGCACTTATTTCATTGATCGAATATCCTAATCTTAAGCATGAAACAGGGGCGCTAATCGCAGTACTAGCAGGGTTAATCATCGGAACTGTTTCGTTTTCTGGAAGTATTATCGCTTTCATGAAGCTGAACGGAAGCTTAAACAAGGCAATCCGTTTACCTAAATACAACATTATTAATACAATAATGATGGGCGTGGTGTTAGGTTTAGGAATCGTAATGACGATCGTTCCTGAACTAAACAATAGCATCAATCTGTATATTTTACTTGGTTTGGCAGTGCTTTATGGGGTGATGTTTGTGATCCCGATTGGTGGTGCAGATATGCCAGTGGTGATTTCACTGCTCAACTCATTTACAGGTTTGGCGGCTGCCTGTGGTGGATTTTTATACGACAACAAAGCCATGCTCACTGGTGGAATCTTGGTTGGATCGGCTGGAACGCTACTCACCATTGTAATGTGCAAGGCGATGAACCGACCATTGAGTAACGTGATATTTGGTGCCTTTGGCGGAGGAAACAGCAGCAGTGCAGGAGATGCTGCGGCTGGTGGAACGGTGAAAGACATCCAAATTTCAGATCTGGCCGTTTTGATGAATTATTCTCGTAAAGTGGTGATTGTTCCAGGATATGGATTGGCAGTAGCTCAAGCGCAACATGTAATTCACGAGATTGAATTGTTATTGCAGAGTAGAGGAGTGGAAGTAAAATACGCTATTCACCCAGTAGCGGGTCGAATGCCAGGGCACATGAATGTGTTATTGGCAGAATCGTCGGTTGAATATGATAAATTGGTTGAAATGGAGGAAATCAACCCTGAGTTTAGCTCCACAGATGTTGTATTGATTGTTGGAGCAAACGACGTAGTTAACCCTGCAGCAAAGAGCGATCCTTCAAGTCCGATTTACGGAATGCCAATTTTAGAAGTTGAACAAGCCTCGCATGTCATTGTAAATAAGCGATCTATGAATGCTGGATATGCAGGTATCGACAATCCGCTTTTTTACAATCCTAAAACCAGTATGTTGTTTGGTGATGCAAAATCGGCTTTAACAAACCTTGCAAACGAACTGAAGAGTCTAGATTAAACCTACTGTTTCCAGAAGTTTTTAGAGCGATTTATAGGATTTACTCTAGTTATTACCTTTTGATTTTCAGAAAGGCATTTCTCTTTTGGAAAGATTTCAATCTTTATGGCATTGATTACTTCTTGATTTTATTAGGTAAATATTCTGTTCAACATTCAAAAGTGAATTGAAGCTGAAGGATATTAGACATTGTTATGATTTGATCACTTTCTAGAATTAATGAAAGTTGAGCTAAAGCATATTTTGTTTCGGTTTCGACCAGAGGATTGGCTCCAGACTCGGTTGCTGATAATTAATGAATACATTTTCTAGAAGACAATTGCTAGCCAATAAGTTTTGAAGCATGTGTCGAGTGCGTGCCTCCTCATGAATTGGCAAAATCAGAGAAAATACTTACATAAGTAATTGTTGTCGTAGATCGCCTTAATGGGCTGATTATCTATTGTTTTACGGCTGCTTAATGCGTTTTTATTGTCTAACTTATGTTTTCAAATAATGCATGCAAGCATTATAAATTAAGTTTTATCGGTATTTAGTTAACCTAATATTAACAATAGAGAGTTAATAATTAGATTTTGAAGCTCTACCTTTGTGAAGTTTATAAAAACAACAAACCTTACATCGAAATCGTCTTCAACCAATTAACATGAAAACAAACATTCCAATTTTATCAGGATTGTCGGAAACCTTCACGGCCCGCAAAACATTCCTGATTTTATTTGCATTGATTTCAACAACGTTTCTAAATGCACAACTCGTTGTTGGATGGGATGTAAATGGCCTGAGTGCATACGGACCTAGCCCATTTTCACCCTCTAACACTGCGCCTGGAGTTACTATTGGCGGTATAACAAGAGGTACTGGTTTAACCACAACTCCAACTGCTGCAGGAAATGCTTGGGGTGGTAATGGCTTTTTCGACGGAACAAATGATTTTAATTCAGCTATTACTGCAAATAACATAGTTACATTTTCGATTACTCCAAATGCTGGAAGCACGCTCAGTCTTTCCAATATTGCAGCTTACAATATTCGCCGGACAGGAACAGGCCCAACAACAGGCCAATGGCAGTATAGAATAGATGCTGGTGCTTTTGTAAATATTGGAGTACCTATCACTTGGGGTGCTAATACAACCGGAACAGGTAATGCTCAGGCTGCAATAACTTTAAGTTCGATTCCTGCTTTGCAAAATGTAGCCGGAGGAACTTTGATCACCTTTCGTATTGTAAATTATGCAGCCAGCGCTGCTGGAGGAAGTTGGTACATTAACAATCTTTCTGCAGCTGGTAATGATTTGGTTATTAACGGAACAATTACAACTTTATCAGTACCAACCGCCTCAACCACAGCAATTTCCTCAATTTTAACGAATGCTGCCGATGGTGGTGGAAATGTTACCGCAGATGGCGGATCTTCAGTTTCTGCAAGAGGCGTTGTATGGGGAACTTCATCAAACCCAACACTTCCTTCTGTAAACTCAACTACAAACGGAACTGGTACAGGTATTTTCTCATCTACAATTTCTCCACTTGTTGCCAACACGGATTATTTCGCAAGAGCTTACGCAACAAACACAATTGGAACAGCTTACGGCAACGAAGCTACATTTACGACTCTACCTTTAGCACCAACTGCTACAACTCAAACTTCATTAACACCAACATCTTTTAATGTGAACTGGGTAGCTCCAACGATGGGTGCCGCTGCTTACACATATTCAGTTGAAGTTTCTGAAACAAATACTTTTGCCGTTACTGCCGCAAACCAATCAGGTATTGCTTCTGGAACTACATCTTATGCTGCAGTTGGTTTGAATCCTTCTACAGATTACTATTACAGAATTAGAACTGTTAACTCAGAAGGTGCTAGTATTTGGTCGAATGTTTTTGGACCAGTTTCTACACCTGCACCATTAGGACCAGTAGTAGCAACAACTCCTGCTTTATTAATTACAACTAACGCAGCAAATCTCCAAGGAACGATTGATGCAAATGGAACATCTGCCAATGCCTTTTTCGATTACGGTTTAACTGTTGCTTATGGTTCGTCTGTAGCTGCTACACCATCAACTGTTACAGGATTCGGTAACACAACAATCGAATTCAATGCTACTGGCTTAACACCAAACACTTTGTACAACTACAGAGCACGTGCAAATGCTGGCATCTTCGGTATAAACAGAACTTTTGTTACACTTGCCTCTGTACCAGGTGCAATTACATTTGGTGCTCCAACATCAACAAGCATTACAATTGCATCGCTGGCAGTAAACGGTAATCCTGCTTCTACAGAGTTTGCAATTTCTTCCCCAACATTTGCAGGAGATTATCTTCAGTTTAACAATACATTTGGTCCAATTCCATTTTACCAAACAGCTGCAAACTGGGCAAATACAATAATCTCAGGCCTTACATCTTCTACTGTTTATGCCTTAGAGGTTGTTGCACAAAATTCAGAAGGCATCGCTACTGCTTTTGGTCCAACAACTAATTCTACAACGCTTTCTTGCGCTAATCCAATTGTTACATTAAGCAACATAACAAACAACTCGGTTAACATTTCTCTTTCAAATTCAACTGGCAACTTCGAGTATGTTGTGAACACATCTGCCACACCTCCTGGTGCTGCAGGAACTCCTGTTGTTGGAAATTTAGTCGACGCAACTGGATTGGCAGCATCAACAAGTTATTTTGCACACGTTCGTTCAGTGTGTGGAAGCAACTTTTCTGCATGGACATCTTCCTCGTTTACCACTTTGGCTAATCCAATTGGTTTGGTAACATATCAATTT
>CANHIS010000008.1 GCA_947460255.1 Bacteroidota bacterium | reverse complement strand
TGCTAATCCCAATGTATTTTACCGCTTTAGAACAAAGCTTGACTATATAGATATTCCTTTGTTGTTTAATTTCTGTCCAACGCATCATCAAGGTTTTACCTTGGATGTTGGACCACAGATTTCTTTTCTTCGAAATGCCAAAGTAGTTGCAGAAGAATCGAGGGTGGAGAACCCCAATTATCCCATCTTAACAAAGCAAGACTTTCGTCCAATAACATACTCTGCTTTAATTGGAATTGGATGTTTTTACAATTTCACGGAATCGTTTGCCATGATCGGCACATTCAGAACTGGCTACACCTTTTCTGATATCCGAGTAAATCGCACCGAGCTGCAAGATTATTCACCGACGAAGCGCTTCTGGGCGGGCGCCTATATAATGGGCATTTACAAGTTTAACAAGTACTACTCCGATCGAAATCGTGGGTATAAGTACTATGTAAAACGACTTAAAAAGAACTAATGGTTGTTTGTATTGCCGGTTCTACCGGACTCACAGGCTCATTTCTTTTGGAAAAACTTCTGCATGACCCGAATGTTTCGAAGGTTTATGCCTTGGTGCGAAGACTTTCAGGAAAGAAGGCGGATAAGCTGAATGAAATAGTCTTTGAAGGTGATTTTTCGAAAGTTGAATTGCCTGAAAAAGCAGAGGCCTTTTTTTGCTGTTTAGGCACAATAATTAAAAAAGCAGGCAGTCAAGAAGCGTTTCGACGCGTAGATGTTGATCTCCCCAAGCAGTTGATTTCAATTGCTGAAAAAACAGGAGCGAAGAGTTTTGTTTTGCAATCTTCGGTTGGAGCACAATCTGATTCAAGTAATTTTTACTTGAAGTGCAAAGGTGAAGTTGAGGACGGATTAAAAGCCTCCAGCATTCCTGTTAAATGCACCGTTCGTCCGTCTATCCTTGCTGGACCTAGAAAAGAGTTCCGCCTTGGAGAAAAAATCGGTTTGGTATTTATGCAGCTCTTAGGTCCTTTGTTTATCGGTAAACTAAAAAGATACAGAGCCGTTCATGTGGATCGTGTTGCAGAAGCGATGCTTAAAGCAGCGAAAAGCCAGGCGCCAAGTTGGCTGATTATTGAGTCGGAAGCTATTTGAACTTTTAAGCAATCGATTTCTTATCGTAACTGATAAAGATATTCAGGTAAAGCGCTCTTGACCAACGGAACAGAAGTGGAGCGAGAACAATTAACGCTAAAGTATTGCTGATGAAATAAGCAATTGGATTGAAACCTATAATCCAATTCAACAACACAACGCCAACACTTAACGCTACACCTAGTGCATAAGAAACATACATTGATCCTTGGAAGAAACCAGGTTCACGCTCAAAGTGAAGTTTGCAAACAGGACAATCGGCGTGCATTTTATCCCAGTTTTCCATTTTGTAAGGATTCTTGTTAACGAACAATGGTCCTTGATGACAACGTGGGCAAGTTTGAGAAACTACCGAGTATAATTTGGTTGATTGGAATGACATTGGATTGGGAATTTATGCAAATGTAGAACGAACATTTGAGGCATTTCGTGATTTCTGTCACTATTCGAAAAATCGTAGTAAAAAAGCAGCTTAAGCGGATTACCTTTGCCGTTCAATGATCACAGTAGGAAATTTATCGGTTTTATTTGGCGGCAAACCTCTTTTTGAGGACATCTCATTCATGATTCAACCGCGTGACAAGGTAGGCTTGACCGGAAAAAACGGTGCAGGAAAGTCGACTTTGTTGAAAATCATCGCGCGGATGCAGGAGCCAACCAAGGGTTCTATTTCGGTTCCCAATGGTTATCGGATTGGGTATCTGCCGCAGGAAATGAAACATGCATCAGGCAGAACAATCTTTGAAGAAGCCAAAACTGCTTTTAAAGAAGTGCTCGAGCTAGAAAGTGAACTCAATGATTTGAGTAAGCAGCTTGAAGAACGCACCGACTATGAATCTGAAGCTTACCATGCAATCATTGAACGATTGAATGAAGTTGGACAGCGTTTGTCGCTCTTGGGAACTGGGAGCATCGATGGTGAAACCGAGAAGATTTTGTTGGGATTGGGATTTTCTCATTCCGATTTACATCGGTTGATGGATGAGTTTTCGGGTGGTTGGAAGATGCGTGTTGAGTTGGCCAAGATTCTACTTCAAATGCCTGATGCCGTTTTACTCGATGAGCCTACCAACCACTTGGATATTGAATCGATACAGTGGTTAGAAAGCTTCCTTTCAACTTATCCTGGCGCTGTGGTTTTAGTCTCGCACGACCGGGCGTTTTTGGATGCGGTTACCATCAGAACCATTGAAATCACTTTAGGTAAAATCGAGGATTATAAAGCATCATACAGCAGGTACGTTGTTTTGAGAAAAGAACGTCGCGACCAGCAAATGGCTGCCTACATGAATCAAAAGAAAATGATTGATGATACAGAGAAATTCATCGATCGTTTTCGGGCAAAGGCTTCCAAAGCAGTACAAGTGCAATCAAGAATCAAACAACTTGATAAAGTAGAGCGAATAGAAGTGGAGCAGGAAGATAATGCATCTATGCACTTCCGGTTTCCTGATGCGCCTAGGTCAGGGAAAGTTGTTGTAACCGCCGAAGGTGTAAAGAAGAGTTTTGGACAAAAGCAGATCCTGAAAGGATTGGACTTAATGGTTGAACGAGGTGATAAAATTGCCTTCGTTGGAAGAAATGGAGAGGGAAAAACGACACTTTCGAAGATCATTACAGGAAACCTTGACCATGAAGGGAAAGTTGAGCTGGGGCACAATGTAAACCTTGGATATTTTGCCCAAAATCAAGCAGAATTACTCGATCCGAAAGCTTCAGTTTTGGAAACCTTAGAACGTGTTGCCAGAAATGTGACCACGATGCAATTGCGCAATATTTTAGGCTCGTTTCTCTTTAGTGGTGAAACGGTCGATAAGAAGGTGCATGTGTTGTCGGGAGGAGAAAAAGGTCGCTTATCGCTTGCGCGTTTGTTGCTTGAGCCCGTGAATTTGCTTGTGCTCGATGAGCCAACCAATCACTTAGACATGCGATCGAAAGACATTCTGAAAGCCGCTCTGCAGCAATACAATGGCACGATGATTCTCGTTTCGCACGACAGAGAGTTTCTTGATGGATTGTGCAACAAAGTGGTTGAGTTTAAAGAAGGTAAGATCAAAGAATTCCCAGGTGGGATTTTCGAATTCTTACAAAGTAGAAAACTCGATACGTTAAAGCAGCTCGAGCAAGTGAAGGCCGAGAAAGTGGTTCAGCAAGAAAAGAAGCAACAAGAAAAAGTAGTTGTTCAAAGAAATCCGAATAACGACAAGGAGTTGAAGCAATTGCAAAACAAGATCAGGAATACCGAAGAGAAAATTTCGGAATTTGAAAATGCCGTTGCTGAGCTTGAGAACCAATTGGCCGACCCAGACGTGTATGCTAAGCCAGAAGAGTCACAAAAGCTGCTCAAGGCGCATGAACTTCGAAAAAAAGAGCTTGATGAGTTGGTTGCCCACTGGGAACAAATGATTGAGCGCCAAGAAGAGCTTTCAAAGTAGCATTAACCATTTCCAGTAATTTGCCAAGATTTTCCTGGCAGTGCTTTGATCATTCCCTTGAATTCCAAGGAGAGCAGACCAGCTGTTACATGGTTGATCGACATTTCGGTATTTCGAAGAATTTGGTCAAGCTCTTGAATTCCTTGTCGGACCAATTTGAGCAGCAATTCTTCATTTTCCGATAAGTCAATTTGAATCTTTGTTTGAACGGATGCAGTTTGTTTTTGAGACGACTTCCATCCTAAATGCCACGACAAGTCTTTGGCTGCAGTTAAAATGGCTGCACGGTTGTTTCTGATCAATAAATTACAACCATTGGAGTAATCATCAGTCACTCTTCCCGGAACGGCAAAAACATCGCGGTGATAAGACGTGGCTATGTCGGCGGTGATTAACGCACCTCCAGAAGTAGCAGCCTCAACAACAACAACGGCATCAGCCAAACCAGCAATGATGCGGTTTCGGATAGGAAAATTCACCCGATCGGGCTTGGTTCCAGTGGGGAAATCGCTTACCAAGCCACCAAAGCTTTCCATTGAACGCGCAAGGTTTTTATTCACACTTGGATAAACACGGTCGAGTCCATGGGCTAAGGCTGCAATGTTTTGGATTCCTGCATCTCTTGCTGCACGATGCGCTGTAGTATCGATTCCATATGCTAGACCACTGATGAGTGTGCATTGGTGAGTCTTGAGTTGATCAACGAGTTCTTCGGTGGCTCGGATACCATAAGGCGTTGCTTTTCGAGTGCCTACCAATGCGACAAATCGTGGGGCATTTAGATCCATTTCTCCGCGTGTGTAGAGCACAATTGGCCCATCGTCGCAGGCATTTAATCGCCGAGGATAATCTGGATCGTGAATGGTTAGGCAATTGATGTTGTGCTTTCGGATGTTTTCCAGTTCGCGCTCAGCAAGGATCAATGTCTCTTTCACATTGTGGTCGCGCAGCCAACGCTGTTTAAATTCTTTGAAACTACCTTTTTTTAGTTCATTGAAAAACTCAGTGGAAGTGCCTGAAGTTTGTAGGATTTTTCTAGCGGTGATGTGTCCAACACCGGGCAACAAAGAAAGTGCGATGGTATGAAGTAGTTCGTTCGAGGGCTGCACGCATTGAAGATTTTGTACATTGCAAGTTACAAATCAAGGACACAGGCATTGAATATGTTGACAAATCGTATTTTTAATTCCATTTGGTTGCTGTTTTTTCTTTTTTGTGCACAAACAGTTGTTGCCCAAGTGGAAAGAGCACAGATTTCTGGGGTTGTGAAGGATGGAAATGGAGAGTTGCTTCCCGCAGTTGCGGTGTATGTTGTTGGAGCAGAAACATCAGGGATCATAACCGACATCAACGGAGCGTATAAGCTAAGTGTGATGCCGGGTTTGCGTACGGTGGTATTTCGTCAGATTGGATTTAAAACCATTGAAAAGGCCATAGATATCAAGCCAAACGAGCAGCTCACTTTGAACATCACGCTTGAAAGCGAATCGAAGGAGTTGGCCACTTTTGTAACAACGGCTGGGAAATATGAACAGAACATTGAGCGGCTCACGGTAAGTTTGGAAGTCCTCAAACCGAATATCATTGAAAACAAAAACACAACATCAATCGATAATGCTTTGCAGCAAGTTCCTGGCGTGAGCATTGTTGACAATGAGCCACAAATTCGTAGTGGAAGCGGTTACAGTTTCGGAGCAGGAAGCCGTGTGATGATTTTGGTGGATGACTTGCCGTTGCTTTCTGGTGATGCAGGACGACCAAGCTGGGGATTTATTCCAGTGGAAAACATCGAACAGGTTGAGGTGATTAAAGGCGCGTCGTCGGTTCTTTATGGATCAGCAGCCTTGAGTGGCGTACTGAATATTCGCACCGCTTATCCGCGCGATAAGCCACAAACCAAAGTGAATGTGTTTTCGGGCGTTTACAACAATCCGAGAAACAAAGACGCAATTTATTGGGGAGAGAATAACCCGACTTATACTGGCGTTAACTTTTTCCACTCACGCAAAGTGGGCAATTTGGATGTAGTTGTTGGAGGGAATTTCTACAACGACAATGGATTCAAAGCGGCAGCCCCGGTTGATGTTTCAGACACTACATTTAATCCACTGGCTGAACAACGCGGAGAATTTGAAAACCGCGCGAGAATCAATGCCAACTTGAGATACAGAAGCAAGAAAGTTGAAGGCTTGTCGTTTGGGGTAAATTTTAACGGGATGCTTTCACGCTCAACAGGAACCTTGATTTGGTTTAATGCCGATACTGGTATGTACAGATCTTATCCTGGATCGGTGACATTGACCTTGCAAAGTGTGTACTATGTGGATCCATTTGTGACTTACATCGGCAAGAAAGGCTTTAGACACACCTTGAGAAATCGTTTTTTCCATCTGAACAACAACAACGACAACAACCAATCGAACAAGAGTGATTTGTTGTATAATGAATATCAAGCTCAGAAGAATTTCACATCAGGATTCTTGAAGGGAACCTTGTTTACTGCAGGGGTTTTACATTCCTACACTTTTGGAGTTTCTGATTTATATAAAGGAAACCTTTCCGACACCGTGGATGCACAAGCATCTTCAGGCAGTAGAAATGTTGCAGCCTATTTACAGCTGGAAAGGACATTTTGGGATCGCCTTACTTTGAGTGCCGGCGGCCGTTACGAACATTTTTCGATTAGCAGTCCGAGGTTTAACGAAGGAGATTCTGTAACAGTGAGCACAGAAGGAAAACCTGTTTTTCGTGCTGGGATGAACTTGCAATTGCACAAAGCAACTTTTTTAAGAGCATCATTTGGACAAGGATATCGTTTCCCGACGATCGCGGAAAAGTTCATCAGAACCCGTGTGGGACCGATCTTGATTTATCCGAACGACAGCTTAAGATCCGAAAGCTCTTGGAATGCCGAGATAGGTGTGAAACAAGGATTTAAAATTGGCGGATTCAAGGCATATGCAGATTTGGTGTGGTTTATTCAGCGCTTTGAAGACAACATTGAATTTAACTTCGGAAAGTTTGGCCCATTAGATCCGAACCAATTGTTTGGATTAGGTTTCGCCTCGTTGAACATCGGCGAAACGAAGGTTACAGGTTGGGACGCTTCGATTGCTGGAACAGGCATGATTGGAAAAAACACCTTGTCGATTTTGGCTGGTTACACCTACACTTTGCCTATTGCTTTGGAGCCTAACAAAGCTTATCCGGTTGATTTTGCAGGGAAACCAGTTACTTATGCAACATCATCGTCCGACTCGACAGGTTATTTGTTGAAGTACCGTTTCCAACATTTGTTTAAGGCAGATGTGGAGATTTCACGCGGAGCCTGGACAATAGGAGGAAGCTGCAGATACAACAGCCACATGCAGAATATCGATAAGATTTTTGAAGATCTTGACGATTTCTTGGGGATTTTAGGACAACCTAAACCAGGCTTGAAACCTTATCGTGAAGCGAACAACAATGGTGCATGGGTGTTTGATGCACGATTGATTTACAAGGCGACCGATAAGATTGCGTTTTCGTTTATCGTGAACAATTTGTTGAACGCAGAGTACGCACTTCGTCCGATGTCGATCGAGTCGCCGCGCACTACAGCCTTACAGTTAACGGTAGGATTTTAAGAAGCAGGATGCCCGGCTTAGGGATTGAGCCCGGCTACCTTGTAGCTGCGAAAGCCCGACCTGTAGCTTGCGGAAGGGAAGCCCCAAAAATCAGGAAAGATATTTCCCAACGATAGGCATTCTTCGCCCTGTTCCGAATGCTTTTGGCGTTACGCGAAGCACTGGAGGCGTTTGGTAACGCTTGTATTCGTTGGTGTTCACGAGTTTTAAGATGCGGTTTACGAGTGCGGCATCGAAACCTTGCGCAATGATTTCGGCAGGGCCTTTTCGAAGTTCGATGTACTGGAAGAGCACTTGATCCAGGATATCGTATTCGGGCAGCGAATCGGAGTCTTTTTGATCGGGTCGCAACTCGGCGCTCGGCGCTTTGGTGAGGATGTTTTCAGGAATGATTTCGCGGTCGCGGTTGATGTATTGGGCAAGCTGATATACGCGTGTTTTGTACACATCGCCGATTACTGATAGTCCGCCGCACATGTCGCCATAAAGTGTTCCGTAACCAACAGAAGCTTCAGATTTGTTGGAAGTGTTGAGTAAAATGTAGCCGTGCTTGTTGCTTAATGCCATGAGCATCACTGCGCGGATTCGGGCTTGAACGTTTTCTTCAGTGAGGCCTGTTGGCTTGTTTTCGAAATGTGGATTGAGTTCATCCAACAAAGTATTTACAGTGTCTTGGATGGGCACTTTAGCAATTCGTCCGCTTAGATTTTCTGCCAATTTTATGGAGTCGTTGATAGAATGGTCGGACGAATATTGGCTTGGGAGCATCACGCCCAGTACATTTTCAGGGCCGAGCGCTTCAGCTGCCAGCGCGTAAACGACAGCAGAATCGATTCCTCCTGAAAGTCCGAGGATTGCTTTGGTGAAGCCCATTTTTCTGAAGTAATCTCGAATTCCTAAAATTAGAGCGCTGTGTACGCGAGAAATGGTGACTTCGGGATGGGAAGAAAATGCGCTTTCTGCTGCAAACGGAACGAACTTGGCAGTTTTTACCCAATCGAGATCGAAATGTCGGAAGTCTTCGCGGAAGTAATCGAGTTCGTTTACCACGTTTCCATCGCGGTTCATCACCAAAGATCCACCATCGAAGATTAGCTCAGTTTGGGCGCCTGCATGGTTCACATAAAACACTGGAAGCTTGTAATGGCTTGCTGTTCTGTGCAACACACGTTTGCGATTTTCTGCATGATTTTCAGAAAACGGCGAAGCGGCAATGTTGATGATCAAGTCGGGCTGTTGGTGAATGAGTTCATCCATCGGCCAGCGCTGATACATCTTGTCTTCTTCAACGTCCCAAAGATCTTCACAGATTGTGAGCGCGATTTTTTTGCCCATGAAAGGCACGCATTTGAACTCGTTGTTGGGTTCGAAATAGCGGTATTCGTCGAAAACGTCGTAGTTGGGTAGCAGCGTTTTGTGGACAATCTGCTTCACTGCGCCATTTTCAAAAAAGTAGGCAGAGTTGTAGAGGTTTTTCCCTTCGCTCCGCGGATTTACGGTTGGTGCACCAACAATCGCAGCGATACCTTTGCAGGCTTCAGCAATTTGTTGGATGGTATGGTTGCATCGCGCAATAAAATCGTTGAACTCGAGAAAGTCGAGTGGGGGATAACCACAAACAGCTAATTCAGGAAAGACCACCAAATCGACATTTTCGGCTTTTGCGTGCTCGATGTGTCGTATGATTTTTTTTGTGTTCTCTTCGAAATTCCCGATGTGGAAATTTAGTTGCGCGAGGGCAATTCTCATGGATTAGAATAGGATTCCGACGTTAAGCATCATGTGGTTGTTGATGCCTCTTTCACGCACAAAGTTGAAATCATCAAATAGATATAAAATACCAGTAGCAGGATCTGTTTTCTGTTGATCCTTCAGTACATTGGTGAGTCCGTTGTTGAACATTATAGAAGCAACCAAGGATGTGTTTCCGCTGATATTGTATTCTACGCCACCACCAACAAGTAAAGCGCCTCTGAAGGCATTGATGTAAGTATTAGAATTGGTGTTTGGCGTGGTGATTTCTGACCCTCCAATTTCTTCGGTAAATTCTGTGCTCGCTTTGTAACGGAAACCAGCACTTAAACCAAAGCTCATAAAATAACGCATGTGTCCAATTTCTTTTGTTCTTCCTTTGATCATAAGCGGAAGTTCAATGAAACGCATTTTATACAATTGGTCGAAATTGTAGCTCTGTACAGGATTTCGCGCTGCTCTACCAGTTACTTTTCCGGTCGAGTAGTTGATGTCAACACCTGTTGAAAGGAGGAAAGTTTCGTTTAGGACAATTTCAACTTGTGGCCCCCAGTTAAAACCCAGTCTTAAGCCGCCGCCATCTACTTCGTAATCGTCGGAAATGCTCGCATTGTTGAGGTCAAAATCTTGTTTGATCCAAGAGAAAAGGGGCGCCACTTTCATCCCAAAGCGAATTTTCCGGTTGGTTTCTTGCGCTTGAAGCACAAAAGGAGAGAGTAGGATAATGATGAGTAACTTTTTCATTTGTCGATATATTGGTGAACAACACGTTTGGCCGATGCACTATATTGTTAATTTTGGCCGTTGTTATTCGCAAAGATAGAAGGATACACTGAGTATGCCGGTAAATTGGAGAGTTCTCATTCTGATTTTTTTAACAGTCTTTTCAGCCTGTGGCGGAAGTGATTCCGGCAAGCCCGAAAACCGTATTCCAGATGCTGAAGATGCGGGTGTTGCTGAGGTTCAAGTGAAGCTTGATCGCTTCGAACAAGACGTTTTCAAGTGCAGGAAGGAAACATTTACAGGCGACACAACGCGCTTAATGCGTAAATACAAATCGTTTTTTCCATTGTTCGCCGTCGATATCATCCGCATTGGCGGCACAAAAAATCCCATGTTTAGAGAAAATCTCTTGGGCTTTTTGAATGATCCAGATGTTAGATCTGTTTACGAAGAAGTTCAAAAGCAGTATTCAGATGTCACTTTTATCCAAGAAGGAGTTGCTCCAGCATTGAATAGATACCATGTTTTGTTCCCAGATTCTGTGATTCCGAACATTGTAACGATGGTGTCGGGCTTTAACTACAATATTGCGGCAACCGATTCATCGGTGGCCATCAGTTTGGACCTATACCTTGGCGAAAAGTGCAAGTTTTACGAGCTGCTTGCCATGCCTGCCTACAAAGTGAAAAACATGCACCGCGGTCAGATTGTAACCGATGTGATTCGTGGGTTTCTATTGGCTAACCATGAGATGAAATATCCTACCGACGATTTGATCAGTTGGATTGTTTACCATGGCACAATCAATTACGTGGCAATGCAGCTTTTGCCGGATGTTTCCGAAGCTTCCATCATGGCTTACGATGAATCCCAGCTTGAATGGAGTCGAGCAAACGAACAGAAAATTTGGTCACACTTTATCGACCAAAAGCTATTTTACTCTACCGATTTTAACAACCAAGTAAACTACATCAATGACGGTCCGTTTACACCAGGCTTCACCAAAGAAACACCGCCTAAAATGGGTGTTTATTTAGGCTTGCAATTGGTGAAATCGTACATGGAAAAACATCCCGACGTGACCATTCCTCAGTTATTGTCAACCAAAGATGCCCACAAACTGTTCAATGAGTCGGGCTACAAACCAGTGAAAAAATGAGTGAGAAAAAGACTTCTGACATTGTATTGAAAGTTCAACTTGATGCCCACAAGGTTCCGGAAACAATCCATTGGGATGCAACCGACAACCAAGTGGTGAATCGTCCAGCCAATGCCATGATGCTTTCGGTGTGGGATCCAAACGAACAAAACACCTTACGTGTTGATTTGTGGACCAAAGAAATGACTGTAGATGATATGAAGAAATTCATTCATCAGAGCATCTTCATGATGGCCGACACCTTGCAGAAAGCAACAGGTGAAATTCTAATGGCCGAAACGATGCGCGATTTTGGTCAGTATTATGGCGAGAAATTAGGATTGGTAGATCCTCCGCAAGAAGAAGCTTAATGAAGCAGGTCCTTACCATATTTGGCGTTCTGTTTAGCTTTTTGCTGAATGGACAGCTTTATGTTAAGGGAGGCGGTACCGTTTTAACGGTATCGAGCAATTGTGTGCTTTTTGTGAACGATTCTCTCGTTTTGGATCAAGGTGCAACGGCATCAATAGCTGGAGAGCTCTCTATAAATGGCAATTTGGTAAACCAAGGATTGATCACTCAACAAGGCTCAATTCAAGCAAGCGGGAACTTTCTTCAAGCGGGAACTTTCAACGCGATTCCTTCGTCTGAATTTCGACTCACTGGAACCGAACAGTCAATTTCTGGAATCAACTCAATTCAGTTAGGAAGCCTTCGTTGTGAAGGCGATGGTCTAAAAACACTCAATCAAACGGTTCGCTGCGAAAGATTGGAAATTAACAACAGTAGGATTTTTACCCAAAGCGATTCCTTAATCGTTTTAGAAACATCACAAGATGCGGTATCTCGCAACAATGGTTGGGTGTATTCAACATTAAATGGCGGTTTGTTTAGAAATCTCGTCCAAGGTCAAGCGGTCGATTTTCCTGTTGGAACTGTCATCAACTATCGCCCATTAATGATTAACGCAACCACTTCAAATGGTTTGGTTGGATTGCGTTTCGCGGATGTTAGCGCTGCCGCGGATGGCATTCCATTAACATTCATTTCAGAAGGAATTTGCAGAATCGACGACCGCTTCCACTTTCGTATTTATGGAAACGTTGGAAGCATCAATATTTCAGCAGGATTTGAACAAGCGCTCACCGATGGATTTATCCCTTGGGCGAATGCAACAGCCGATGGTCAAAGCGCTTGGACTGTCGCCACTGTGAATGCCACAACTCAAAACGACAGCCTTTTCACTCAATGGAATGTGGATCTCCAAAACGGCTTGGCCATTGCGCCATACTTAACCCGTCCTGAAGCCCCAGAAATTTTTGGTCCCGACACGCTCTGCTTTAAAACAGCCTCAGTAAATTATCAAACCCCAGAAATTCCAGCAGATTGGTCTTTCCTTTGGTCAGCTTCTGGCGGTCAAGTTTCGGGAAGTTCTAACCAATCAGAATTCGAAGTGGATTGGGACGAATCTACGTCTGGAAATGTTTCACTGGTTGTAACCGACAACAATGGCTGCAGTTCATTTCCAACCTCTAAGAATGTCTTTTTTAATCCTTTACCAGAAGCCAATTTCAGCATAGACGAACCAAGTTATCCTCACACAGGCGAAAATTTTTCATTTATTAATGAGTCGGTTGGAGGCGTAATAAACTTCTGGAACTTCGGCAATGGCGAAACGTCTAATGCGATCAACCCTGTTGAAGATTACGAACAACCGGGCTTTTATCTTGTACAGCTCACCATTGTAGACGAAAATGGTTGTCGCGATTCAGTACGAACCGAAGTACAAATTCCGGAAGACTTGATTTTTCCCGATGCTTTTTCTCCCAATGGCGATGGAGTAAACGATTTTCTTCAGATCCAATCAAGCGGAATGAACCAATTTTCGGTGCAAATTTTTGATCGCTGGGGAAACAAGCTTTTCGAATCCAATAAGCCCGGTTTGCATTGGGACGGAAGAACTGCGTCGGGCGAATTGGTTCCTGCGGGCACTTATTTCGTGCTACTGCGCGCAGAAGGGAAATCAAAAGTTTTCGAGAAACGCACCAGCGTGAGTGTGTTTTACTAGACTAAAACTTCTTAAACAAAGGGTTGGTTTCTTCAATGTAATTCAACAACTCATCTCTTCCCAAAGCCGTCTCTGCCGAAGTAACGAAAATAGGAGGAAGCTCTTCCCAGTCTTTTAACAATTCTCTTTTATAAGCTGCAAGTTTCGATTGAAGTTGAGTCTTGCCAAGTTTATCCGCCTTGGTGAATGCGATCGAAAATGGAACACCGTTCGAAGCCATCCAAGTAAAAAAGCGTAAGTCAATTGCTTGAGGTTCAAGACGAATATCTACCAAAACAAATAGATTCATCAAGTTTGTTCTTCCCGAAATGTAATCTTTGATGATGTTCGAAAAATCTTCTCGCAGCACTTTCGAGGTTCTGGCATAACCGTAACCAGGAAGATCCACTAAAAACCAATTTTCGTTGATTAAAAAGTGGTTGATCAATTGCGTTTTTCCCGGTCGCGACGAAGTTTTCGCAAGACCTTTCACCCGAACGAGCATATTGATCAAAGAACTTTTACCCACATTCGATCTCCCGATAAAGGCGTATTCTGGAAGTCTAGGTGTTGGACACCCTTTAACTTCCCTGTTTGAAATCACGAATGTGGCGCTTTTAATAATCATTGTCTTCTGGTTGTCAGTTAATTAATCCTACAGGAACAGCCTGAAGAAGTTCTTTTGTGTAATCGGAGCCTGGGTTTTCGCAAAGCGTATCTGCTTCACCTTGATCAATGATTTTGCCGTTTTTCATCACCAAAATTCTGTCGGAAAGATAGCGAACCACCGAGATGTCGTGAGAAATAAACAAGCAGGTAAAACCCATTTCCCTTTTTAGTTCCGAAATCAAGTTGATAATTTGTGCCTGAACCGAAACATCTAATGCAGAAACAGCCTCATCGAAAACCAAAAATTCAGGTTGTAAAACCAATGCTCGTGCAATGCAAAGTCGCTGTCTTTGTCCGCCCGACATAGAAGAAGGTAAACGATCAAACATTCTGCGCGGTAAATGCACCCGATCAAACATTTCGAGCACTTTCTTTTTTCGTTCTTCAGCACTTGAAGATACACGATGAACCAACAAGGGTTCCATCACTGCACTACCAGCAGAAAGAACAGGATTAAGCGATTGATAAGGGTCTTGAAAAACAATTTGCATGAGTTTTCTCAAACCGCGCAATTGTTGTTGAGAAGTGTTTGTGATGTCGTTTCCTTTGAAAATGATTCTTCCAGTTTCTGGATCCATCAACCGAATCAAGGTTCTTCCAAGAGTCGTTTTTCCAGAGCCAGATTCTCCAACCAATCCAAGTGTTTCACCAGGAAATATTTGGAAACTAACATCATCCACAGCGTGAATATTCTGTTTTTTCGAGGAAAATGCTCCCGACTTTCGCTGATAACCAACCTGCAGATTTTCAACAATCACTATTGGTTCTTTAGCATAAATAGCCGTGTGCCTTAATTTTCGTTCCTCAGAAGAAATTAAATTTGAAGGGTGCAACGCATCAAATCCACTACCAGCGCCTCCGGCGGATAGAAAATCGTTCAATACAGGCAGCCTAAAAAGCCTCGACTTTAATGGAGGCCTGCATGAGAGAAGTCCTCGGGTATATGGATGGGAGGGGTGATTAAATACCTCCGAAACAAGGCCTTGTTCAACCACTTTACCGTCCTTCATAACCAAGGCGCGTTCGGCAAAACCAGAAAGAAGATTCAAGTCGTGCGAAATGAAAATTATAGCTGTATTCTGTTCTTCACGTAAAGCCTTCATCAGGTCAAGAATGCCTTTTTGTGTGCTTACATCAAGCGCAGTAGTTGGCTCATCTGCGATTAGAATGGCAGGCTTGCAGACCATTGCCATTGCAATCATTACACGCTGTTTTTGCCCGCCCGACATCTGGTGAGGATATGACGAAAATATTCTTTCAGGATCTTCAAGCTTTACGTCAGCAAGAAGTTTTATGGTTTTCGTTTTCGCTTCTTCTCTTGAAAGTTCGGTATGCAGCAATATCATTTCTATGATCTGATCTCCACAAGCCATAACGGGATTTAGTGCTGCTCCAGGCTCTTGAAAGATCATTGCGATATGTTTGCCACGGTATTTGAGCAAGTCTTTACTGCTCAATTGATCGATTCTTACAGGATCCTTGCCTTCAGGTAAATAAGAAATTTCACCATGCTGTGAGGCACCTGGCACATATTGTAAGAGTCGAAGAATAGAGAGAGCTGTTACCGTTTTTCCTGATCCAGACTCGCCAACAATGCCAAGTATTTCGCCAGATGAAACCTCAAAGTTTATTTGATCAGCAGCTAAAAATGGCTTCGATGATTTCTCTTGATCGAATTGGATAGTTAAGCCAGAAACGCTGAGCACTTTGGTTTTCACTGCTGCAGGTTTTGGATTTCTGGATCGTTTTGTTTGTGGAAATTCAAAGAAAACTGGCCGAATGATGCGTATTCACCATCATCAACCAATTCGATATGTACATCAGCAACATTGGTCTTCACATCCCAAACACAGAATCCGCTTCCCAGTTTAAACATGCCATATCGTTCAGTGAAAAACTCTTTAAAGCCTTTGATTACTTTAACGCCATCTTCGGTGTCTTCAAATGTCGCATCAACTATAATTTCGAACAAACTGCCGTTTTCAAAACCATACCTAATAGCATATTCAGACGTTTCGTTGATTTGCCCTTCATACGTAAGCACATTCTCGGTAAATGATGCTGGCGCTGCTCTTTCGGTTTGCTGAACTTGGTCTTGGGTATCTCCAATGTTCACTCCGCGGAATAGCCCGTCATCATTTTTCATAATGCTGGCAAAGTCTTCCCCGTATTTTTCGAGGCTTCTTTTGCAAGCGCCTATCGAAAGAAGAAGCAGTAATCCTGAAACAAAATATTTTGTACGCATGACCTTAAAATACTGACGCAATTTACAACAATCCACATCAGCAGATACGTTGCGTTTACACGATAATTTCTATAGCTTCAAGTGGAGGCTTCGATGCCCAAATCAACGAAAGTTCAGCTAATGTTCTAACATCTTCGCAGCAATAATGAACAATCTCTTTAACGGCATTTTCTTTCCAGTATTTTTCGGCCACCATTTGTCCGTCCATGCCTTTTTTGGGCGACGCAATTCCAAATGTTTCGGCCAAAAGGTTGAGTGAGGTGTAGTGTTTGTAATCTCCAAACTTCCACATTTCAAGGGTGTCAAGATGCGGCACTTCCCAAGGCTTTTTCCCTGCGAATTGTAAACAATTTGGGAGCGGAATTCTGTTAATCAGCATCCTTCGCGCCATCCAAGGAAAATCGAATTCTTTTCCATTGTGTGCGCACAGCTTGTTCTCGGATGTCATATTTCTACTCAGCCATTGAGAAAGCTTTTTTAACAAGGTAACTTCTTCGGCATCGTGAAAGGTTCGAATACGTAAAACTGGACCTTTATCCTGCAGCTGAATCCTTCCAACACATACGCAAACTACTCGACCGAATTCTGCATAGATTCCTGCTCTGCGATAGGCTGATTCTGGAGATTCTTCCAGTTTTAGTGCTGTAGTTTTATGCTCCCAGAGCGATTGCCACTTTTCTGGTAGTTGGTTAAAATTGGCGCACTGAGGCGCAGTCTCGATATCGAGAAAATAGATTTTTTCTGGTTCTGAAAATGGTAACATACCCGGTTTTTTTAAGTGAACCGGAACAACATCGGAACTATATCAAAGAATCATGACTCCTTTTTTGTTAATCACCGGAACATTGGTGAGAAACTGTTCTGAAATGGTTTCAGGAAGAAAGATGAATTTCTTGTCGTGAATCACACTTCCGACATAAAAACTCACCCAGTATTCGTTGCTCAAGCTAAACACGTCTTCCATAATGGGTTCGATAGTGGCATAACTCTTTGCTGGCATGTCGTTAATAAAATGACGAAGCGTTGAAGTCTTTACCTCTTCACCATTTTTTTGACCGTACCCTTTTGAGGAAACCAAAATGTTTGAAATGCTTACCTCTTTCAAATTTAGCAGATAAACAGTCCATACTTCACCTTCTGGGTTTTCCTCTTTCACTACCGCAACGGCAATGTCTTTAACTTCTGGATAATGGATGTCTTTGATCATTTTGATATGTAAGCAAATGTAGTGTTATAGGCGCTTGCAGGGTGTAACCCATGAATCATTTTATCCGTTACATTGTTGAAAACTTTGTTAATTACTTGTATTTCATAATTCTAGGAGTTAGTTTTACTCCTGAATGCAAACGTGAAAATTATGAAGCATCTCAACACAAACCATCTAAACCTATTGCTGTTGCTGCTTTTTAGCACACCAATTGTGGCTCAAGATTTAAGTTTTTTGCCCGACGCAGGAAAGGTTTTCCGAAAGACAACTCGGAAACAAGCTCCGCCTTTGAAAACAAAGTATCACTTTGGCGTTGGTGCTGTGTCAGGTCGCGAGTATCTAATGCAGCAAGATCTATTAGATCCTAAAGGGAAATTTAAATCGTCGGGTGTGTTTTCAGAAGACGGAAACAAGAGCGCTGATATTCGTTACACTTACGATGCCGCAGGATTATTGTCGCGTAAGGAAACACGCTATATCGGAAAGAATTTGAAAGATGTGCTCATCTACAATGCTGCAGGCAAGCCCGATAAATTAGAAAACAGAACCAAGGGCGATACCTTGATTGGGTTTACACAATATCTATACGATGCCAAAGGTTTCCCTTCTGAAGAACACGATTTTAGGGGAGAAAAACTCATCCGCAAACGCATTTTCGAAGATGTTCGATCCGACAAAGGATTCATCCTTCAAACATGCCATTACCAACTCGATAGCACAGGAGCACGCGTTCAAGGCAGCTTCCCACTCACTGTGAATGAATATGATGATGCTGGGGTGATTTTACAAACCACAGTTTACAACAACAAAGAGAAGCGAAAAATGCTGAGTTGGGTTTATTATAAGTATCAGCTCGACAACGATTACAAAATCATTCGTAGGTCTGGCTACAACGAAGAACAGTTAGAAATTAGCAGAACAGAACTTTCTTATACAGACAGTTCAATTTTGGCTACCTCTTTTAAGTCGTGCGGCTGTACTGCGAAAACCTCCGAGATGCTTGGAGCGATGGAGTCTGTGTTTAACGAATACGGTGAAATTGTGCGCGAAATTCACAAAGACCCAACAGGCGTAATAACAAAAACAATCACTCGTCGCTTCGATGAATTCGGCCACCAAACCGAAGAACAAACTTTACTTGCAGCGAATCCCGAGAAGTTAATCAAGACAAAATCAATTATCGAATTTCACCTCGAAACTTCTGCCAATAATACAAAGCCGAAGAAATAATTGTTACTCAACAATTACCTTACGGACAATTCTTTCCCCGCTTAAAGTAATCGTTTGAAAAAGATAAATGCCTGCTGGCATGTCTGATAAATCTACAGAGCCCGATTTTGCTGTCGGGCTTTTTTCTTGCTTCATAGTTCGGCCTGCAATGTCGATCAACAAAATTTCGGATAGCAATTCGTTGCATTGAAAGTAAAGCACGTCTTTAGCTGGATTGGGGAACAATTCAAACTTAGCCGTTTGCTCAACGGCAGATGTTGAAGTAGGATCACATCCCAATAAATCGCCAAGAAATGGCACCACAAACTGATAAACAGAGTCTTGATAATTTGCATCACTCACAAAAGGAACATGGTCTGCTCCTTGCCAAGAAATAAATTCATGCGGAATGCCCAAATTGTTCATTCTCTGAGCAATACTCGCACTTCCATCAACAGTTAGCAAATCAAAGCCTAAAACAGTGATTAAATCTGTTGCATAAGGAACTGTGGGGTCGTTAGTTCCATGCATCGAAATATTCGGTACGTCTCCAACATTAATCCAACTTGTATCTCCAATAGCGCCGCAAAGATTCACTACAGCGCGGGTGTTTGAGGAGAAACCTGGATTTCCACTATTGCCCTCAACGCCACCAAAGGCCACAGGATCTATCTCCGCAGGAATTTCTGATTCTTCATCAATGTATGCAGCATGCAATGCCGTAAATGCTCCTGCCGAAACCCCGCCGGTAAAAATATAGTCTGGATTAATCTTGTAAGGGTTTCCTTCACCTGCGCTTTTTCTAAAAAATCGGATAGCTGCTTTCATGTCGGATGTGCCACGATAAACAGCTTGTGTTGCCGATGAAACACTTGGCAAGCCACCAAATCCTAATCTGTACTCGATAGATACAACTACATAACCGAGTTTCACAAATTTACTGCAAAGCGAAACCACGTCGAGTCCGGTTTTGCTGCCAAACACAAACGATCCGCCGTGAGCAAGAATCAACAACGGACGTTGGCTTAATGTATCGCCTTCTGGCTGATAAATGTCGAGTTCTAAACTTTGTAAATTACCATTAACATTGATGGCTTCTCCATAAGTAACATCCGATGTAAGCGTAAATGTTGGAAAAACATCCTGATAATATCTTCCACCACTGCAATCGAACTGGGCTTCTGAAACTTGAGAAATCAGGCCAAGCCCGAAAATGAGTGCGTAAAGTTTATTCATGATGTGAAATTAAGATTCAAAAACGGGCATATTCACTGCAATTACATCCTTGATTTCAGGAATGGCGTGCTTGATCGCCTCTGCAACTCCAGCTTTCAAGGTCATCTGACTCATATTGCACGACGAACATGCACCATGCAAACGAACCACTGCTGTTAAATCGTCGGTGATATCGTCTACAGTAATGTTACCTCCATCTGCTTCCAAATAAGGGCGCAAAGTATCTATCGCTTGTTCAACTTTCTGTATTAGGATAACTTTTTCCTGAGGATTCATCGGTTTGGGAGATTGCTTAAATGTAGAAAATAATCAATTCGTTGAAGCATCAGCAACTGCAGTATTTGACTTCGTTGCATTTCTGATAGCAACTTGTTGTGCAACCTGGCCTGCGAGTCTTATAAACATATCCGACAATGGACCGCTTTGTTGCAAGGATACTGGATGTCCAATATCTCCGCCTTCGCGGATACTTTGAATCAATGGAATTTGGCCCAATAACGGAACGCCTAATTTGGCAGCAAGCTCCTTGGCGCCATCTTTCCCAAAAATGTAATACTTATTGTCTGGTAGTTCTTCAGGAGTGAACCATGCCATGTTCTCCACAATTCCTAAAACAGGAACGTTGATTGAAGGAATTTGGAACATCCCAACACCTTTTTCTGCATCCGCAAGTGCCACGCGTTGAGGTGTACTTACAATGATCGCTCCCGTCAATGGAACGCTTCCAACCAAGGTTAGGTGAATATCTCCGGTTCCCGGAGGAAGGTCAATCAGCAGGTAGTCCAAGTCGCCCCAATCCGCATCTGCAAAAAGTTGGTTGAGCGCCTTTGATGCCATCGGGCCTCGCCACACAATTGCTTGAGAAGTGTCTGCAAAGAAACCAATTGATAGCACTTTAACACCATAACTTTCAACAGGAACCATCATCTGGCGACCTTCTACCATACGAACTTTAGGCTTCTCGTCGGCAACATCGAACATAATCGGGATCGATGGCCCATAAATGTCGGCATCTATCAATCCTACTTTGGCGCCCAATTCACTGAGTGCAACTGCCAAGTTCGACGCAATAGTCGATTTGCCCACCCCACCTTTTCCGGAAGCTATTGCAATAATATTTTTAACCCCAGGCAACATCGGTCTTGCGTTTCCTCGGGCCGTACTCGTGTTGGCTGTCATGTGAATTTCCACTTCAGCATCTTTGTCTACAAAGTGCTTAATGGCATTCAAGCAAGCGTTGTGAATCAATTCTTTCAGCGGACAAGCCGGCGTGGTTAACACAACAGTGAAACTCACTTTTCGGCCTTCCACTTTTACATCTTGAATCATGTTGAGGGTAACAAGATCTTTTCCGAGATCTGGTTCCATCACATTACTCAAGGCATCTAATACTTGTTGGTTCGTTATCATGAACAACTAATTTTCAATGGCGAAATTAGCTATTTTAACAGCTCCGACGCATTAATGTTGATGTCTTCGAGTGTTGGTTTGGGTTCGGGAAGAGTTTCCTTCAATTTCGGGAAGAATATTTCGGCAAATCCTCCAATCGTTTCATACATGCTTGATTCTTTTTTGTGCTCTTTAGAAATCATGTTTAAGTCGAACGCACGAATCAAACTGATGAGCACACTGCAAACCATCAACATCTTAAACACACCAAACACACCACCAGCAATTCGGTTGAAAATGCCCAACATCATAAGTTTCAAAGCGGCTGAAAGAGATTTTCCTCCAAGCCAGGCTAGCACATAAACACCCGCAAAAACTAACAAAAAACTCAAGTGTGCCAACCAAGGCCCGCTGAGGTTTTCCTCTTTTCGTAGCCAGATTTCTACTTTATCAGAAAACGTGATGGCTAGAAAAATGCCGAGAAAAATTCCAACAAGGATAGCAAGTTCCATCACCAATCCACGTTTAAAACCGGCGATGAAGCCATAAATTAAAAATGCAAGAAGGATATAGTCAAGTACGTTCAAAATCTAGTTTTAGCTTTGCGAAAAAATTAAGCATGCGGATTCGTTCGGCAATTTTATCAATATTCTTCGCAATTTGGTTCTTATTCCCAAGTTGTAAATCAGTAAAAGCACCAGAACCAGAGTACAAATCCTCTGCGAAGACCTTTGTTAGAGAGCTTTCGGTGATTAATCTTCCGGTTGAAATCCCCTTCAAAGCACTTGAAGATCAGATTAATAAGAAGATGGGCAATCTCATCTATGAAGACCAATCTTATACAAGTCCAACGGTAGATGATTTGAAGTTGATAGTTTTAAAAAAACGACCAATCACTGTTGGGATTAGCGGAGCCGATTTGCTTTTCACAATTCCACTTAATATCTGGGGAAAAGGCCGCTGGGAAGCCTGCTCTTTTTGTCCAACCGTCGAAAAGGAAACCTCTTTCGATGTGGATGTCTTTCTCAAGTCGAAGGTTGAAATCCAAAAAGACTATCAGTTTCGTGTTACAACGAGTTCGGGAGGATTTGAGTGGAAGTCGAAGCCCGTCATCTCACTCGGACCATTAAATATTCCAATCGATCGGTTGATTGAAGGAGTTTTAGAAAAGCAGATTGGCGCAGTAACCAAGGAAATCGACAAACAAATTAATGGTGCAGTGAATTTGCGTGCTCAAGTGGAAAACATGTGGATGCTGGCACAAGAACCTGTTTTACTCGATGATTCAACAAATACATGGTTGCGAATTGAGCCAGAACGACTCTTCATGGCGCCCGTTACCGGAAACAAAACTTTGATCAAAATCCCTTTGGGAATGGAGGCATATATTGAAACGCTTACTGGAGCAAAACCTGTAATTGAAAAAAAGAAGCCATTACCAGAGCTAAAGCAGATCTTGAAAAGTTCTAATTCGTTTGCTGTTCAAGTGCGATCTCGGCTTGGGTTCGATGAAGCAACGAGAATCGCTACAGCGCAACTCGGCGGACAAGAATTCACTTACGGAAAAAAGAAAATCAAAGCCGAAGGCATCCGAATTTATGGGAAAGGCGAACGAGCCTACATTCATCTGATTTTTTCAGGTAGTTTGAAGGGCGAGATGTTTTTATCAGGCATCCCAACTTACAATACAGCTATAGATGAATTCTCGTTTTCAGAACTCGACTATGATATAAACAGTAAGAATCTACTTGTAAAGACTGGAAGTTGGTTATTGAATAGTACTTTCAGAAACATGCTTCAGGAAAAACTGAAGTTCTCTTTCAAGCCCGAAATGGATGCGTTGAGAAAAAGTATGCGTGAATCACTTAAGGAATACACTTACAAAGATCTGTTCACCTTGAAGGGCGATTTAGGCAAAATGAATGTGCAAGACATTTATGTTACCGGCGATCACTTCGATTTAGCGCTTTTACTTAGCGGATCAGCGAATGTGAGAATCAATAACTTAGGTTTCTAAAGCGACATTTCAGGAATCTCTCCTTCGATGATCAACTTGCCTGCTGTGGCATTGCGAATTTCATCGACAGAAATACCTGGCGCTCTTTCCAACAACCGGAATCCTCCTTCTGGCAACACGTCGAGCACAGCCAATTCGGTAACGATTTTCTTCACACAACGCAAACCTGTAAGAGGCAGGCTGCAAGCGGGTAACAATTTCGATTCGCCAGCCTTGTTTACATGCTGCATAGCAACGATGATGTTTCTCGCGGAAGCCACAAGATCCATCGCGCCACCCATGCCTTTCACCATTTTTCCAGGGATTTTCCAATTGGCAATGTCGCCGTTTTCCGAAACTTCCATGGCGCCAAGAATGGTGAGATCCACTTTTCCTGCACGGATCATCCCAAAGCTTAACGCAGAGTCAAAAAATGCTGATCCAGGAACTGTGGTGATGGTTTGTTTCCCAGCGTTGATGAGGTCCGGATCTTCTTCCCCCGCGAGGGGAAAAGGCCCAATGCCCAACAATCCATTTTCAGATTGAAGCACAACATTGGTTCCTTCGGGAATGAAATTGGCCACTAACGTGGGAATTCCGATTCCGAGGTTAACGTACATCCCGTCTTTCACTTCACGGGCAATTCTTTTGGCAATACCGTTTTTATCGAGCATGGTCTGAATCGTAGATGGGATGGGAGATTAAGCAGTTCTAACTGTACGCTGTTCGATGCGTTTTTGGTAGTTGCTGCCTTTGAAAATCCGGTGCACATAAATGCCAGGAAGATGGATGTGATCCGGATCCAATTCCCCGGCAGGGACAAGCTCTTCCACTTCAGCAATCGTGATTTTACCAGCCATGGCGATGAGTGGATTGAAGTTTCGGGACGTCATTCTGAAAATCAGATTTCCTTGTGTGTCGCCCTTCCAAGCTTTCACGATCGAATAATCTATGTCGAACGCATGTTCAAGTAAGTAATCCTTCCCATTGAAATTGCGAACTTCCTTGCCATCAGCGACTTCGGTGCCAACGCCAGCTGGAGTATAAATGGCTGGCATTCCGTATCCTGCAGCCATCAGGCGTGTAGCGAGCGTTCCTTGCGGGATGAGGTCAACCAAGAGTTCTCCGCTGAGTAGTTGGCGTTCAAACTCAGCATTTTCGCCTACATAAGATGAAATCATTTTTCGCACTTGGCGTGTTTGAAGCATCAGTCCGATGCCGAAATCATCCACACCAGCGTTGTTTGAGATACATGTAAGGCCCGTTACGCCTTTTCGAATAAGTGCATCGATGCTGTTTTCAGGAATTCCGCACAATCCAAATCCTCCCAAACCTAGCACGGTGTTGTTTGAAATATCACGAATGGCCTCATCGGCGCTTGTTACTACTTTGTTCATGTTTACTGGTCGAAGTTTTCGCCTTGATTCAATTGGTTGTTTTGCTGATTGTATTCAGCACAATTCGTTTCAACGGTGAGTTTTGCTGGACGCTCAAAATCCCCGCGTGAAACCTTCAGTTTTTTATCGGCATATACTTTCTTCATATAAATGCCCCAAATCGGCAGAGCGGTGTTGGCGCCTTGTCCGAGTGCTGTTGAACGGAAGTGTGCGGCACGATCTTCACATCCAACCCAAACCCCTGTAACAAGTTCTGGAGTGAGTCCCATGAACCAACCGTCGGAGTTATTTTGGGTTGTTCCTGTTTTACCAGCGATAGGATTGTTCAGGCCGTATCGACCTCTGAGTCGTGTTGCGGTACCGCCTTCAACCACGCCTTTCATAAGCTCTAACACCAAGTAAGCGGTTTGCTCATCCATGGCTTCATCGGTTTTAGGAGAGAAATCGGCTAGAACGTTACCGTTTTTGTCTTCGATGCGGGTGATCCAAGTAGGTTCGATGTAAACGCCTTTGTTGGCGAAGGTGCTCACTGCGCCCGTCATTTCATATACAGAAAGATCGGCAGTTCCCAAGCAAATTGAAGGCACAGGCGCAATCGGACTTTTAATCCCCATGTGGCGAACCATGTTGATCACTGGTTCAACACCGAATTGCTTGATTAGGTAAGCAGATACTTTGTTGATTGAGTATGCAAGTGCGGAGCGAAGAGGCACCATTGCACCTTCGAATTCTTTGCTTGAATTGCTTGGGCACCAAGGGCCTGATGGAGTTTGGATGCAGATATTAATGTTTGGCACTTGCGTGCAAGGCGACCAGCCTTCCTGCATGGCAATAGCGTAAACGAAAGGTTTGAATGTTGATCCAACTTGACGTTTGCTGGAGTAAACGTGATCGTACTGGAAAAACTTTTGGTTCACTCCGCCTACCCAAGCGCGGATGTAGCCAGTTTGTGGCTCCATCGACATCAAGCCTGTTTGCATGATGAATTTGTGGTAGCGGATAGAATCCATCGGACTCATGGTTACCGTGCTATCGCCATTGTAGGTAAAGATTTTCATCTTGACCTTTTTCCTAAATACGCGGTCTATTTCTTCTGATGATGCGCCTTCGTCCTTCATCCTTCTATAACGGTCGGATCGCTGCATGGCTTGACGCATGATCTGCTGGATCTTACTTTCTGGGATATAGGCAAAAGGAGCATTTTTACTTCCCTTCCAGTGTGCAAAGAACTGTTTTTGCAGATCTTTCATATGTTCTTGAACAGCCTCTTCAGCATGTTCTTGCATTCTAGAATTGATGGTTGTGTAAATCTTCAAGCCATCCTTGTAAAGGTTGTAATTGGAGCCATCGGGCTTTTTGTTCTTTTTGCACCAATCTGTCATTTGTTCGCGAAGAAATTCTCGGAAATATGTAGCAGTTCCCGAGTTGTGGCTTTCTGCTTGAAATTTCGAAAGATCAACAGGTAATTTGTTAAGCGAGTCATAAGCTTCCTCGGAAAGCTTGTTGTACTTCACCATTTGTTTGAGCACGACATTTCTGCGAACCACGGCACGGTCGTAGTTTCTTCTAGGATTGTAGAATGATGGTCCTTTAAGCATTCCAACCAACATAGCAGCTTGTTCAATCTTGAGCGAATCGGGCGTAGTATCGAAATAGATCCGTGAAGCGCTCTTGATTCCAAAAGCTTGATTTCCAAAATCGACTGTGTTGAAGTAAAGCGCGATGATTTCTTCCTTGGTGAAATTACGTTCCAGTTTGGTTGCGATGATCCACTCTTTGATTTTCCGAAAGACAACTTCAATTTTGTTGAGGTCTTCTCGGGGGAACATGTTTTTGGCAAGTTGCTGGGTAACGGTCGATCCACCGCCAGAATCAGAATCTCCTCCAAGAACAGTTTTGGCTAAAACACGGAAAAGTGCGCGTACGTCGATGCCCGCATGTTCATAGAATCGGGTATCTTCGGTGGCAATTAGGGCTTCAACCAACTGAGGAGAAAGTTCTTGAAAGGAGCTGTTGGAGCGATTTTCAACATAGAATTTCCCAATCACTTGTTGATCGGCCGATACTATTTCGGAGGCAAGATTCGAACGTGGATTTGCGAGGTCTTCGATAGTAGGGAGTTTCCCGAAAAGGCCTGCAGAAGTGAGCAGTACCAATAGAAAAAGCAAAAGCACTGGGCCAGCAATCACAAGCCATACAATTTTCACAAATCGTTTAGCGGAGTCGCTTGTTTTCCCTTTGGAGGGTTTGGTGGTTTTCTTTCCGTTCATAAAGGCTTCAGGTGGATAAAGGTATGAAATCGGACATCAGCCGGAGGTTCAATCCTTTTTTCTTACTAACGGCATTAAGCTAATTACTTCGGTAACGGTAAATATCAAATAAAGTATGGCGTATGAAGCGATAAATGGCACTGCCGCTGTTTCGTTAACCATAGCCACAGTAACCATTACGATCATGTGAAGGAACATTTTTAGTGCTTGTGTTCCGATAAACGTGTTGATGAATTGTGCCGGACGACCTTTTTGTGCATTGAGAATCATGCGGTGGGTAATTACCGAAACGGCCCAGTAAAGCAGAATTGGCAAGTAGCGCATCATCGGGTTTAGCGGAAGAAGCCCTTCGGCAGATGCTTTTCCAGAAATTCCAGCGCACAACAAAGCTATTATTGTGATGCGGAAATAAAACGAATTGAAGAAGCTGGATTTCTGCATTATCGAACCGTTTTAAACAACATAAGCATAGATGCAATTAGGCCAATAACAGCTCCCAATAGCGTAAACCATGGATTTACAGAATGCACAAAATTATCCAAGGAGTGCCCAAGCCAAGTAAGTAGCAGAATAGGCGCAATCATTTGAATACCTAAGCCTGCGTACTTTCCGTAACTGTTAAGCCATTTTTTCTTGTGCGGATCGTTTTTCTGCGTTGTTGCCATGCTTGGTAAAATCTTTCACGATTCCACCCATGCTGCAAGCTCCAGAGAAATTTGCACCAGGTTCGATGGACAATTTATTGGTAGAAATATCACCTGTTAGTTTCGCTGTAGCTTTCAGAGAAAGCAATTCAGCTACGGTTACTTTCGCTTTTACAGTACCAGAAATATCTGCGTTTTGACAATTCAATTCACCATCGATGATACCGTTTGGACCAATAACAACTTTGCCTTTTGCACTCAGATTTCCATTTAGGGTTCCATCAATTCGAATGTTTCCATCACAGATGATATCACCAGAAATAATGGTGCCTGACATGATTTGATTGGTTCCAGACATGTCTGTAGAACCTGCTGATTTTGAATCTTTTGCGTTAAACATTACCAAAGACTAATTATGATGAATTAAGCCGCAAATATAACAAACACCCTCGTATTTGGGTTGGTATTACGTCTTATTCGTAAACCTTTTTGTAAAAATCAACATATTCCGATACATTTCCTTCTTTCATGAGGAGCTGATAGTTGCTACTGCTAATGATGAAAACATCGGTAACATCCATGTTCATGTCGGCAAATAGTTCATCATCACTATCAACTGCCATCATAAAATCCATACCCTCTTTTTTATTGGCGAATTGTTGAACGGTTATCACTTGATAATTGGTTCCGAGCAATCTGCTTGCAACTTGAAGGTTTTTGAGTGAAAAATATTGGTTGTTAAAATCGCTCAATTTAACTTTAAAATTGTTGAGGTTCAATGCTCGGTCTTCTACAACAACAACGAAAAACTGCAGCGTGTCGGGCTTATAAACAAATTGCGGTTTTCTAATTTCAGCAGAATCTCTAGGTGCAATACCTTGAGCTTTATCAAGGCTTTTGAGCATGTCTTTCGCTCGAATTTCTACTGTATCACCAGGATACGTTTTTACAACTTCTTGCAAAGCGCCTCTAAAGGATGTGATATCCTTCATTTGTCCCACAGCCAACGCTTTCAGCAAAGAGAATTTCGCCAGTAATGGGTTGCCAGTGAAACGTATTTCTGCATTTCGACAGCGATCAATTACTGTTTTAAACTCTCGCGCTTTGTACAAACGGTAGGTTTCTTCATAAAAAGTCTCCGTTTCTTTTTTGGTCATGTTGCTTGCCGCAAAGAAATTAGGGTCTTTAATCAGAAGCGAATATTCTGATTCGGGGAATTTAGAAAGTAGCAAGTTTCTATATTTCTCCGCATTTGATTTATCTGGAATTTTCAGGTAGATCCTGTAAAGCTGGTAATAAACAGTGGGTTCAGATACATCCTTCGGATATTTCCTTAGGAACTCTTCAAACGTTTTTGCAGATTCTTTTAGATCGTTTAGGCGCTCTCTATAAATCATTCCCAACGCATAAAAAGCTTCTCGTACCGAATCTGCAAAGGCTACTTTCTGATTTTCATCAGAAGGTAAATCTTTTGTCAAACGTTTTTTTGCAAGCAACACACTGTCTTCCCTCGACATCTGCTTACTCTTGTCGCTCTTCGGATCTTTTGCCTTATCGGGATCTCCAGTTGGGTCGGGATCATTGGTTACGACTGGTTGAATCGATTGTTTGTTGCTTCTCCGCCAGTGATCTTCTAGCTTTCTTTCACCCCAAATCTTTCGAAATTCTGAGAATCCAAACCCCATTGCACTTGGATTGTAGAAATACCATTGTCCGTTTCCAGATGCAGCAGGTCCTGTTGTATTGCCTCCGGGGGTGTTCGGGCCTCCATTTGCTTGATCAGCTTCTTCTTTGGCTCGTAGTTCAGCCTCTTTGGCTCTTTGTTTTTTTAAGTCCGCTTCCTCGCGGGCAATAATTTCCTCAAGTTTTTTGTCGAGTTGTTCTTTCGTTAAATTCGACATCCGCAACAAGCTATCGTAGCGCTCAATGGTATTGTAGCGCTTCACCAATTCGGCCAATGAAGCCTGAATGTTTTCAACCTTTTTGTAGTCAGGATAATCTTTCGGAAGCGTTGCAATACATGAATCGTAATACGAAGCAGCCAATCGATATGATTTATCATCGAAATAAATCTCCGCAATGGCTAAGTATGAAAGGCCCTTCTGTGCTTGATTTGTTGTACTGGCTCGAAGCGATTTGTTGTATTGCTCAATGGCAAGATCTTCTTTTTCTTCCTTTTCTTCAATCTCGCCTAGCACATAATAAATTTGATCGACGAGGTCGAAGTTTTTTGGGTCTTTTAGCATCGAAGCCAACAATGCACGGATGGCGATACTATTGCCTGATTCTGAATTGTAGCTCCGGGCTTTGTTGATGCGCGAATAAAACGACATTTCATAGGAAGGGTTCATTTTCAACACCTTGTCATATGCATCGGAAGCCTCTTTTAGTTTGTCGGTTTTCTGAAACAACTGACCCTGAATGAAGAGAAGTCGTGTTTTGAACTTTTTGTTCTTGGTAAATTTGATGGCTTCAGTTACGTATTCAAGCGCCTTTTCGAAGTTGTTTTGACGAAGTTGATAATCGGTAAGAGCCGCATACAACTCGCTTTTTACACTTTTTGGAAGCGCTTTGTCGTTGAGCGAACGATCGAAAGCCATTTGAGCATCCGAAAGCATCCCGATTTCTGTGTATGCCCTTGCTTGCCAGATATTTGCGCGGTGCTGAATTGGGTCTTTTCGGTTGTTTTTTACCGCTTCACGGGTAACAAACGAAAACATTTCTAAGGCCGTATAATATTCACGCTTGTAATAATTTCCTTTTCCAACCAACATGTAAGCATCGTCGATGTAACGATTGTACTGTTTACCTCGAATATACATGTTGTGTTTGGCAATCACCATCGATCCTTTTTTGATCGATTTGTCGGCATTCGCTAGAATTCCCTTAGAATCTTCGAGCGTTCCGAGGCGATAAACTGGAATAACCTTGTAATAGTTGTCGACATGTGCTGTGCTCAAGCCCAACTCAATTTCCTTAATCACTTCGTTCCCGTTAAACCAGGCATTGTAATGTGATGTTGTGTTGTGGTAGGCGCGGTTGGGCCACTTGTTCTTCTTTGTTGAGCATGAACTCGCTACCAATGCTAAGATGCAAAGGCAAAACAGAAGCCTGTTATAAACGTAATTTGATTGAATAATTGAACGCACGCGGCTTTTAACGGTATCGCGCCAAAAATAGTGTGTTTTTTCTTCAGAATTAACAATTCCTTATTCTCTGTCAACACTTTGATCTTGATATCTAATTAAATCCATCCAGAAAAAACGGGTTCATCGAGATTTTCGCCAAATTCGCAGCATGCTTTCAATCGACTCTTTCTCATTCAGCGGGCACAAAGCCCTTATCCGTGTAGATTTTAACGTTCCACTCAACGATCATTTCGAAGTAACCGATAGTACGCGCATCTTGGCTGCAGTTCCTACTATTAAAAAAGTAGTTGAAACAGGAGGTTCGGTTATTTTGATGTCGCACCTTGGTCGCCCTAAAGGAGGATTTGAGGATAAGTTTTCGCTGCGTCATATTGTTTCTACGGTTGAAAAACTGACTGGTTTGAAAGTGAAATTTGCAGCAGATTGCATAGGTGCTGTTGCAGAAGCTGCCGCATCAAGTTTATTGCCAGGTGAAGTTTTGTTGTTAGAAAATCTCCGGTTTTACAAGGAAGAAGAGAAAGGGGATGCGGATTTTGCAAAAAAGCTATCCACATTAGGTGACATTTATATCAATGATGCATTTGGAACGGCCCATCGCGCACATGCCTCAACCGCAGTGATTGCCGACTTTTTTCCGGTGAATAAAATGTTCGGATATGTAATGCAGGGCGAAATCGATGCAATCGACAAAGTTATGCTCAAGCCCAACCGTCCCTTAACGGCCATTATGGGAGGCGCAAAGGTGAGTTCTAAGATTTCGATCATCGAAAATGTTCTGGGTAAAGTGAACCATTTGATTATCGGAGGCGGGATGACATTTACATTTATCAAAGCACAAGGAGGCAAAACAGGTTCATCGCTTGTAGAAGACGAACAGTTGCAATTGGCGCTCGATCTGATGGAGAAAGCCAAATCATTAGGTGTGCAAATTCATTTACCGGTGGACGCGGTGATTGCCGATAAATTTTCTAACGACGCGTTGACCAAGGTTTGTGATGTTGCTGAAATTCCAGACGGATGGATGGGCTTGGATATAGGGCCACAAACTATTTCAAATTTCTCTGCTGTGATTTCGGCATCTGGAACGATTTTGTGGAATGGCCCAATGGGTGTTTTCGAAATGGAAAACTTTGCAGCCGGAACACGTCAAGTTGCGGATGCAATTGTTGCAGCAACCGCTAAAGGCGCCTATTCTTTGGTAGGTGGTGGCGACTCTGTGGCTGCGGTGAATCAATTTGGTATTGCCGATAAGGTATCTTATGTAAGCACAGGAGGCGGAGCTTTACTCGAATACATGGAAGGCGCAGTGCTTCCTGGTGTAGCGGCTATCAGAAGTTAAGCAACGATTAGTTTTTGTTAAGCATCACGCCAAGTGCGATTTCCCCTCCAAAACTTGCAGGCGGCCATTTGGTCTTGTTGTAGGTATAAATAGATCGAACGGCGGTTTGCACAGATTTGCCAGACTTCAAGAGTAGGTCATTTCGAAGTTCAATGTTTGGCATTCCAGGTTCGGTGATGCTAGAAAAGAGAAGTGTTTTGTTTTCCCAAGTAATATTTTTGGTGATTGTTTTTTGCCATTGGGCTTGAAAAGAAAATCCTCCTTCGAGTTTGTGGCCTCTGCCTTTTTCGATGCCATGCAATTGAGCAGATTTCTGAAGATCATAGAGTTTTTTTTGATCTATCCATGTGAATCTCAAACTTCCAATTCCGCATTCAATTTGTCCGAGTGATTGCAGCTTAACGTTCATCCCAAGCGCAATGATCAATTCAGCGGGTGAAAGAAATGCTGATTCGTTTATGTCGCTACCATTTTTCTTCGAGGGAAGTTTTTGCGTTGAGAGCTGAGCAGAGACCGATTTTTTAAAGTTTTCCTTTTGCGTATTGTGTTCAATTGAAATCTTTAGCCTCAATAAGTCGTTTTGCTTTTCGAAAGTGCTGTCGAGAAGAATAGTTGCGGATGTTTCGTCGTTTAAACTAACATCAACACTAGTTTTTTTGTATAGGTATTTTAGTTCAAACGATAATCTTGAAGAAGCACTCAATTTGCAAATCGATTGAGAGATTTCGTTGCGTGTTCTACCATTAAATGCAGCATCGAATTGGTGTTTTTGAACAAGCTTCCATTTCGAAGGCTTCAGGCTGTCGGGATTTGACGGTAAAGCATTTTCGGTTTTCACATGCTCACTGAATTTACAAGGATCATCGAATTGTGCTTGAGTGCTGTGCACAATCCACAGGAGGAGGAAAGCTATTCTCAGACATTTTCTATAAAACAGCTTTTGCATGGTTAATTCTCGTTTACTTCAACCTTTACTCCTTTGATTTTATTAGCACGTTCGGCAAATTTTTTAAAATCAATGTTATCTCTTATGTCATGGTTCACTAAAATCATTTTGATTTTCACCCTTGGGTTTTTTGCGATAGACGCTTGGAGCCCCTTTATAGCATCTCGGTGGTTAGGATTTCCTGAAAATACGTTCCAGTAATAAACCACGCAATAATTGAAAGCTTCACCCTTTAATTGTTTTTGGATATCGTAAGGATTCTTAGTGCCGAAATCTACCCACATGTTCGACTCTTTTTCAAGAGTCCAGTTTGAATCCCGAGCAATGTATGAAACGGTGTCTAGGCCTTCAATAAAGCTGAGGATGTTGCCACCACACTTTTCATTTTCGAATCCACTGTTGAATTTTATCGCATAGCCATTTTCGTCGAACAAGATGTGGTCATTCATTCTTGTAACAAAAGAATACATGATAGAATCTTCTGCAATCATGGCAGAGCCTTCGATTGGAATGCTTTTCTTTTCTGCAAATGCTCGAATGTCTGCTACTTTCTCCATTTTGGGAGAGTGGGCGCCGTGGTAAAGCATGGCCATTTTAAAACAGGACGTCAATAACAAAATGAAAACTGTTGAACTAAGTAGAGTTGTTTGTTTGTTCATTGCATAGTTGTTAAACCGGGTGGAAGTTTTTACCTCCACCCGGTTAATTGTTTTATTTGCGCATTGTATTTACTACAACTACATATGCGCCATCAGAACGTTTTATCGTTTTGTATTTGCCCTTCAAAACCACAACATCAGTGTAGCCGAGCATTTTCGAAAGTTGATTTCCTAAAGATTGGTTTGATTCAACCTCCATGTCTCCTGAGTTTTCGCTGAAAAACGTCATTTGCATTTTACTTTCAGAAAGGAATTCAAATTGAACAATTTGTGAACCTTCTGGGGCTTTGCCAAATCTGACTGCCTCTAAATCAATGTCCAATTTAAGGCAGGAAATTCCGATTCCTGTGCACCCTTTAGATTTGATGCCTATTTTACCTCCTATGGTAACGGTTAGTTTTACATCGTTAGGTTTTTTTGTTGGTGATTCATTAGCAATTAAACTCGTGCTAATTATTTGGGCGAATGTGATAAGGGTGATGATAAAGATTTTCATAGTTGTTGTTGTAATCTTATTCCACACAAGGCAGGGAGTGTAGATTTCCCTACAGATCCAAGTGTGTTGATTGATTGTTGCTTAAGTCATGGTTGCCTCCTTTCTGGTTTCGAATAAGGCAAAGCTAGAGCGGGTTTTGGATTGTCCTTTTGCGTCAGATGCAAAAGTTTTGCGTCCAGTGCAAAATCTTTCTTGAACAATCGCTTGCTTTTTAATAACCAATTCGTTTAATTGTTCTCCCAAATCTACACCTGTTAAAATATGGCGCGCGTATGCGACCATGTAAGAGATGCTCGGAACCAACGAAACATCTCACAAGAGTACATGGCTTCTGTAATTGGTATTGATACATCAAGTTATCACCGTCTCGAAAAGGGAAATTCGCCCATTACGATCGATAGGCTTGAGAAAATTGCACACGCCCTTGGTGTTTCTTTACATGCGCTCATTTGTGGCAACAATCAGCCCTTCCCTGATTTAGAACGAAACGCCGAATATCTGCATCACCTCGAACAAGAAGTCGTGTTCCTTCGAAAACAACTTCAGGAAAAGGAAAACCAGTTAAGTATGCTGTTAGAAAGCAAACTCGAGCTGCATCGTTCCGCCACCAACCCTTTACGCTAATTTCCCCAACGCAAAAGCCGCATCTCTTCCGAAGAAGAAACACGGCTTTGTTTCCGTTCACACACACAGAACGTATTGTTGTTGGGCTTTAAGGTGCTGTAACCAAAAGCCTAAAGTTTCTCGAAATTCCAGCTCCGCGCACTCGAACAGTGTACAAGCCATCCTTCATTCCTTCGATGTTTACCCGTATTTTATTGTTTACAGGCATGTATTCTTGTTCTTTGATTTTGTTACCATCGGTGTCGTAAACACCAACCAATGCCCTTCCGGTGATGGGTTGTATGTTAAAAAAGTTGGTCGCAGGGTTTGGGTAAAGCGACAATTGTGTCGGACTAATTTGTGCACCAATAGCTGTGATCAGAGTGTCGTTTCCTCCACCTGTTGAACTTCCACCACCGCCAGTTGTACCGCCATCCCCCGCAGGGAGAATAAAATTAACATCAGTAGGATCGAATGTGTAACCCACATTGTTTTGGTAAAGCACAATTCCGTCTTGTTCCACACAAGCCATCAGATGAGGTTGCGGCCCCACCACTCCCCACTGCGGCATGCGTGAAAACAATCCGGTTTTGGCACCAAGGCCTTCGATCCAAATATCGGCTTGGCTATCGAGCTGGTTCAATGCCTGTGCAGGAAGCTGATTCACCATAAATGGATCGTGGATGTATATTCTTTTGCGGCTCACGCCATTGATTGTTACTTGATTGGTTTTGTAAACCTTTCCGGTTACGTAGTTTGGCAATACTCCTTGGTTGATGTTTCCGCTGGGACGGTAAAATTGTACTTCATCACCAGTGTTGAGGTTGAAGTCATATAGTAAATGTTCTGTGATGAATCCTTTTTCTACCACATACACTTGCCCGTTCGATTCTCGCACAGCCGATTTGTACATGGCCGTTTCGGGATTAAACACAAACGGCTGAATGTCGGTGCTAGCCAACATTTTTTTGTATACCAATTCACCAATCACGGTGTCGGCGCCCAAGCGATATTTAACGTTGTAAAAGAAATAATCACCATAGCACGACCAGGTTTTTCCTGATTCTAATAATGGCTGAGTGCTTTGTGCACATGCGGCTGCAGCATTGAGGCTGAGCAAACCGAATAATAAACGATTGACTGATTTCATAAGGCGTATGAGTTAAAGTCAATGTTTACTGCATAGATCCGGTTGAGGGGTTTTGCTTCCTTATACCGGATCGTTTTTCGAAAAGATACAGGTGTGTAAGTTTTCAAGCAGAGTTAATCGATGCGGTTTATTTTACCTTTGAAGCCTCACGAAGTAGATTTATGACAATCGGAGTAATTCCTGCACGCTATGCCAGTTCTCGGTTTCCGGGCAAACCGCTGGTCGATATTTTAGGTAAAACCATGATCCGAAGGGTTTACGAACAAGCCATAAAATGCGATCAATTAAATCGTGTTGTAGTAGCTACCGACGATGACAGAATCGCATCAGAAGTGCAATCTTTTGGGGGTGAATTCGTGATGACGAGCTCTTTACATCCTAGTGGAACCGATCGATGTGCCGAAACTGCACGATTGTTAAACTTGCAAGATGATAATGTGGTGATAAACATCCAAGGTGACGAACCCTTTATTGATCCTGGCCAAATCGCCGCTTTGTGCAGTTGTTTTCAAGATGAAACAGTTGAGCTTGCGACCTTGGTTAAATCTTTCCGGCAAGCGGAAGAAGTGCATCGCGATAGTACAATCAAAGTTGTTCTCGATAATCAGCAGTACGCCTTGTATTTTTCAAGGTCAGTTATTCCGTTCACTAGGGAAGTGCCAGCGGATGGGGTGATTCCTCTCGAGACCTATGTACAACACATTGGCATCTATGGATATCGGGCTGCAACTCTGCAGAAGATCGCACAATTATCTCCATCTTTTTTGGAGAATACCGAGAAGCTGGAGCAATTGCGATGGCTCGAAAACGGTTATCGCATCCTCACGGCGAGAAGCGAACATGAAAGTTTCAGCGTTGATACTCCGGAAGATCTGATAAAAATTTCTTCACATTTTTCCGGTGAATAAATTCGGCTACCTTTACGCAGATGGAACACACAGCCTATAAAACAAGCAAAGACCTGATTGCCAGAGAGGTTTCTTCATTATTGAAGGAGCAAGACTGCGTAATTATCCCTGGTTTTGGTGGTTTAGTGTCGCGTTATGCGCCTGCCAAAGTGCATCCAGTATCACATGTGTTTCAAGCACCACATAAGCATATTCTGTTTAATAGAAGCCTCAATACCGACGATGGCTTGTTGGTTAACCGCCTAATGCCTTTGTTGGGGATGAGTTATGCCGAAACGAGGCATTACATTCTTTCAACTTCCGAAGCTTTATTTAATCGAATAATGGCTGGCGAACGTACCGACCTTCCGCAGGTAGGCACATTCTTAATTGATCCTGAACGAAACATTCAGTTTAAGCAGGACTTTTCGGTAAATCATTTACCAGAAGCATTTGGATTGTATTCAATTCAAGCATCTCCTGTAATCCGTTCTGCAAGCCCAGAGCGTCGTCAGCCAATTGTGATGATTAGTCGCGGGCTTAAAGAAGAGGTTTCGCCGGCACCACAAAAGAAGCGTTACCGAAAGTTATTGAGTGCAATTCCCGCCGCTGCTGTAGTAATTGCGGCCGCATGGTTGCTTATTCCAAACATGCAAAACGATGGCATTTCAGGATTAAATATTTTTCCTTCATCAACGCCCGATAAGCTTGCACTGTCGGCTGTTTATCAGTCATCAATGCCACAAGTAAGGCAGTCGATCGTACTAGAAGTTGAAGAACAAGGTTTTAATGCCGAAAACGCGAAGATTTTTTTGGTGGCAGGCTGTTATACTACAAAAAACAATGCCGACGGAATGGTGAACTACCTCAATGACAAGGGTTTCGATTCATACATCTTGGACCGCACGCCTGCTGGTTTGTACAGAGTTGTTTATGGAAATTATAACGATGTGTCATCTGCATCAGAAGAGCTTACAGCGATCCGTAAAGGCTTGAACGAGGAAGCCTGGCTGCTTATTCTCTGATTCTGATGAATCTTAAAGTTTGTAGATTCTTTGATCTGCAAATCACTCGTGCTGTTGGTTCTGAATTTGAATGATCAAAAAGCAGGAAGACCATCCCGGAGCAGGTGCAATTACATAGGCCTAAATCAAAAATTTTCAATCAGTTTTACAACGGCGTTTTGAATTGATCTGGTGCTAAATAAGATCGATCTAGCCCATTATTTAATAATCTAACCTTTCGATTTCCGAAGTTTCTTGTAAATATTGATGGCTAGCATTAGTACCACAATTAATGCGACTAGTCCACCGAGTCCATAAAGCAAACTGATTGTGCTTTTGAATACTACCAGAAACACAATTCCAAAAAGAAAGATTGTTGCAATTTCGTTCCACATGCGCATGCCTTGAGAGGAGAATTTCACAACATCTTTAGCAAGTTGATTCATGATGGCGTGGCAAGCGAAGTGGTAGGCCACCAATCCTGCCACAAGAATAATTTTGTAGAGGAACCAATCAACAGAAAAGTCGAGATTCATGGTGATCGCCAATACAGTACCGAGCAACATTGTGAGCACGAAGCTTGGCCAAGCGATGCCAAACCAAAGACGTTTTTGCATGATTCTGAATTGGGCAAGTAAAATATCCCGTTCAACTTGTGGTTTTTGACGTGCTTCTATGTCGTACACGAACAAACGCGGCATATAGAAAAGGGCTGCAAACCAAGTAACGATAAAAATGATATGAACTGCTTTGAGGTAAAAATACAGCATAGGGCAAATGTAGCGGATAATTTTGCTTTTAATGTAGGGCTTTGATGTGGCTTTTGTATAGAATAGTGAGGGTCGTTATAGCTTTGAAGTTGCAACGCAAAATGATTTTTAGGTGGCACGAAAACGCATCGCCTTGCGTGATTGGGTCAAGTCATTGTTTAGTTTTGAGTTATAAAAGAGCAGTAAAAGTGGCCTCTTGTTTAGCGTTTTAGAAAATAATGAAGAAAAAAATTTGCTAGCATGAATTGTTTTTAGTTTTTTATCCACCTAGGAGGGATTAATCCCTCCTAGGTGGATAAAACAAACGCCTCACGATTTATATTTAGCAATAAAATCGGAACGCTTCTAAAACTAAAAAATGCTGAATTTGAAAGCGCCAATCCTCGCTTATTACAAATTTCCGCTCCATATTCTTTTCCACCGCCCCCGAAAACTAGGCGAAAAACTAGTCCCTTAAAGCTGATGGGGGGCTCTGAGTCGTTAAAACTTCACTAACTGAGCTACAAATCTCACCTAAACTCAAGTGGCATTTTGCCATACCTTTGACCCATGAAAACCAAATTCGCACGCGAGTCGCATGCCGTTTCAACAGAAATCGTGCTGCCAAACGACACCAATACACTTGGAAATTTAATGGGAGGCAGATTACTCCATTGGATGGATATAACTGCAGCTATTTCTGCACATCGTCATTGCCGCCGAGTTGTTGTTACCGCGTCCGTAAACAATGTTTCATTCGACCGTCCAATTAAACTTGGAGATATTGTAACTCTTGAAGCTCAAGTTTCACGGGCGTTCACATCCTCAATGGAAGTTTTTATTGATGTGTGGGTTGAAAATCATACATCAGGTGATAAAGAAAAATGCAACGAAGCCATCTACACATTTGTTGCAGTTGATCAGATCGGAAATCCTATTTCGGTTCCTGCCTGCATTCCAGAAACAGAACTCGAAAAACTCCGGTTTGAAGGCGCTTTGAGAAGACGTCAGCTGAGTTTAATCTTAGCTCGAAAAATGAAACCAGAAGATGCAACTGAACTAAAAGCGTTATTTGTGAAGGAATGAAATAGGATTCACATGTTATTGAGAAAAAAAATTATGTACGTTTGCTCAGTTAACCTAGTCAAACACTAAAACAACCTTTATATGTCCGGTATTACGGAGAAAAGAGAGGATGAGTTTTTCAAAGACGTCCTCAAGTATTTCGATCGCGCAGCACAATTTGTGAATGTTCCTGCAGGAATCCTCGATCAAATTAAATATTGCAACAGCGTTTACAGAATGCGCTTCCCGGTGAAAATCGGTAACGAATACACTGTAATTGAAGCTTATCGTGCAGAACATTCTCACCACAAACTCCCAACAAAAGGAGGAATCCGTTTCAGCTCTGCTGTAAACCAAGATGAGGTAATGGCGCTTTCTGCTTTAATGACTTACAAATGTGCTATTGTTGATGTACCGTTCGGCGGTGCTAAAGGCGGTATCAAAGTAAGTCCGCGCAAACTTACAGCAGATGAAATGGAGCGAATCACACGTCGTTACACTTCTGAGTTGATTAAGAAAAACTTCATCGGTCCTGGTATCGATGTTCCTGCTCCTGATTATGGTTCTGGTGAACGCGAAATGGCTTGGATTGTTGATACCTATGCAACATTCTTCCCGAATGAGCTCAATGCAATGGCTTGCGTGACTGGTAAACCAGTTTCTCAAGGCGGTATCCGCGGCCGAAAAGAAGCAACTGGCCTCGGTGTTTATTTTGGTATCCGTGAAGCGTTAAGCGTTGCTGAAGACTGCGAAAAATGGGGTATGACTCCAGGTGTTGCAGGAAAATCATTCGTAGTGCAAGGTTTCGGTAACGTTGGTTTCCATTCTTGCAAATTTGTGCATGAAGCAGGTGGAAAAATCATAGCCATTGCGGAATGGGATGGGGCAATCTTCAGCCAAGATGGAATCGACCCATTGGCTCTGGAAGCGCACCGTAACAAAACAGGCAGTATCCTCAACTTTCCAGGAACTACAAACATGGATAAATATGCGGCGCTCGAAATTGAGTGTGACGTATTGATCCCTGCAGCACTCGAAAATCAGATCAACAAAGACAATGCTGATCGAATCAAGTGTAAAATTATTGGCGAAGCAGCAAACGGACCAGTTACTCCTGAAGCAGAAGAAATTCTCACCAAGAAAGGTGTTTACATCATTCCAGATATTTACCTCAACGCTGGAGGTGTGACTGTTTCTTATTTTGAATGGTTGAAAAATCTTAGTCATGTGCGTTTCGGACGTCTAGGAAAGCGTTGGGACGAAGGTGCTGGCCGTAACACGATTTCTGTTTTAGAACAAATGACAGGTCGTCCAGCAACAGACTCTCAAAAAGCTATGATTGAGCGTGGGGCTGATGAGTTAGATCTTGTTTATTCTGGTTTAGAAGAAACAATGATTACGGCTTATCACTCTATTCGTGATGAATTCCACGGAACTCCTGGAATTCCAGATCTCAGAACAGCTGCTTTTGTAAATGCAATCAAGAAAATTGCAACATCATACAATACCTTGGGTGTATTCCCTTAGTAGCATAGGTTTTTAATGAAATGTAAACGCTCCGAGCATATCTTGTTCGGAGCGTTTTTCTTTATTGACGACTGAGAAATATTGGACACCTAGTTTAACATTGTAGAGGACGAAGTTTATCTCTGATTTGCATAAGTTGAATAGCAAAATAGCATGATTGAAAAAGCCAGAAATACTGCATTTGCAGCGTTTCTGGCTTTTCAATTGAGCAGCATTGGTCGATCCGAAAACCAACCGAATGCTTTAAGGGTTATAGAATAAATCGTTACTAATTGATTAATCTGGCAAACCCAAAATAGGAGTTTTGCCGTCGGAAATAATCACTTTGGCATTGTTAGACCCAATCAATTCTCGATAAGCCTCAATAGATTTATACTTCAAAACAGTGGGGGTTAAACTGGAGTTCATGAGTTCATTTGCCTCTTTGATCCCCTGCGCCTCAGTAATTCGAGCAGCTTTTTCACCCTCAGCCATAATGGTTTGTGATTGTTTTTGCGCTTCTGCTTGAATAATTGAAATTTGTTTTTGGCCCTCTGCCTCAATTACCCGGCGTTCGGCATCCTTAGACTCGCGTTGAAGGATAAACTCCATGCGAAGTGCATCTTGCTCGGCTTGAAGCTTGTCTTCGATAGCCTTCGATAAACCAGCTGGAAGGGTAATGTTTTTCATTAGTACGGCTTCTATGATGAAGCCCCGATCCTGGAGTGTCGCTGTCATTTTATCGCGAATTTCTAGCTCGATCTTTGAACGTTCAGCGCTATGCATGTCTTTCGCCATAAATCGAGCACAAACGTCTGCTGAAGCACTTCGAAATACTGGCAGAATGATTACTTGTTCGAAATCAAGACCGAAATTCTCAAGAACATTAATTGCGTCAACCGACTTCAGGCGGTACAAAATTGAAATATCCGACTTGATAGTCAAACCTTCTTTCGATGGTAAGCCGGTTGAAATTTCGAGATTAACCGTTCGAATAGGAACTTTTATTACCCTCGTGAAGAACGGATTGAAGACGACCAATCCTGGCGGAATTACTTTTTTGCCCACTTTACCAAATCGACGCTTTATTCCAACCTCGCCTTGGATGATACGCGAACAAGAACTGAATAGGAGTAACGAAAAAACAAATAGGAGTGAAAACTTTAGTGCACGGTTCATAATTTACATTTTTGTAAAAGCGACCAAAAAAAGTGCCTACATCTGTCATTAGACGCAGTTAGGGTTTTATTCCTGATTCTGACGTTTTCACGAACAATTTGCCACTATAACAAAAGCAAATTATAAAGCTTTAGCCTCACTGTAAATCACACCCAATAAGGTATGTCCAACCACCTGCATGGTTCCTTTATTTACTGCATCCATGTTGTCTTTTTGGGTATGCCAATAACTTCCAAATCCAGTTTCTGTGCTCGGGTCGTGGTGGATTACGTCAATCGTTTTTATTCCTAAGATTGAATTGATGAAAAAGTGATCATCTGTAATAGCAGCGCTATTTTCTGGCACAAAGGTGTTTTTATGGCCCAGTTCGTCGGCAATGTCCCACACTTTGAATACAATATCGGATGCAAATTGCATAGAATACCCTTCGCGATAAAATGTAGCCGATTGCGCTGCAACCATATCGAGATTTATTCCAAATTTTGGGAAGTTATCAGTAAAGGGAGGCCTGGCTGCAAAATACTGTGATCCAAGGCAATAGGTATTTCCATCGGATGGGTTTCCATAATCTTCCGCATCAAAAAACACAAAGTCAACACCTACAGTTGCAGGTTTGCTTTTGAGAATACGTGCAATTTCAAGCATAATCCCTGCACTTGCAGCACCATCCACAGCACCATCGAAACGCGCTTTCGGCTTTTCAGGATCTCGGTCTGAGAAAGGTCTAGTATCCCAATGACAAGAAATCATAATGCGATTTGCAAGTTCAGGCTGCATTCGACCAACGATGTTGCGGAATTTTAATGATTCGCCAGTATAAGCCGTAACATTTCCGGCTTGAACTATCACCTTCGCACCGTATTTATTGAGTTCTGCGATAAGGTAATCACCGCATTTTACATGGGCTTCTGTGTTTGGAACACGAGGACCAAAGGCAACTTGCTTTGCTGTGTATTGGTAAGCAGAATCAGCATTGAACGCAGGAAGGTTTGCAGGAACAACCTTCTTTTTGGGTTCTGATGGTTTTACTTCTGGCGAATCACTTCCACCGCCGCATGCTGCAAAAAGTACAAGCAGCGCAATTACCGCCGCAGAAAGTTTATTCTTCATAGTCCCAAGATATTCCTGTTTTGGCATCTTTAATTACTATGCCTTCGGCCTTTATCTTAGCACGAATTGCATCTACCAATGCGTAATCTTTGCGCTCCTTAGCGTTTTTGTATGTCTCTAAAATAGTGTCCATCAACAGGTCTAGAGTACCTGCCGTCTTTCCTTTTTCTTCAAGCAATCCGAAGATCTCTTCTACAAACGTAATGTAGGTGGATTTGAGATTTTCGAAAGCTTCCAAGCTAATTGTATCCCATCCAATTTGCCCGCCTTTGAGCGAATTCACAATTTTCAACAATTCGAACAACGAAGCCAAAGCAATCGCTGTGTTCATGTCATCACTCATGCCTTCGTAAGCTTGCTTTCTCGCATTTTCGATGCGTTCAGTAAGTTCCGAACTCACATTTTCGGCAGTTCCTAAGTGTTGCATTTGCTTCAATGCACGTAAACCATTGATGATTCGCTTGTATGCTTTTTCAGCAGCCTTCAGCGCATCATTGGAGAAGTCGAGCGTACTTCTGTAGTGTGCCTGAAGGATGAAAAAGCGGATAGTCATCGGGCTGTATGGCTGATCCAACAAGGCACTCGAACCAGTGAAAAATTCTTTCAAGGTGATGAAATTGCCCAATGATTTGCCCATTTTCCTTCCGTTGATGGTAATCATGTTGTTGTGCATCCAGTATTTCACTGGTGCATGTCCGCAGCTTCCTTTGGATTGCGCAATTTCACTTTCGTGATGAGGGAAAACCAAGTCCATTCCACCACCATGAATATCGAACGTTTCGCCAAGATACTTCCGACTCATCGCTGAACATTCAATATGCCAGCCCGGAAATCCTTCACTCCAAGGAGATTGCCAACGCATGATGTGTCGTGGATCTGCCTTTTTCCAGAGTGCAAAATCTTCAGGATTACGCTTTTCTTCTTGGCCTTCCAGAACACGGCGATCATTTCCCGCGCCTGCGATAAGGTCTTCAATTACCCGACCTGAAAGCTTGCCATAGTCGTTGGTTTTGCTGTAATTGATCACATCAAAATACACCGAACCGTTTGATTCATAAGCGAAACCATTGTCGATGATGCGCTGAATCATTTCAATTTGCTCTGGGATATGTCCAGAAGCGCGCGGTTCAATACCTGGATGGTTGTTGTTGAGCATCCGCATCGATTCGTGGAAACTGTTGGTGTACAATTCCACAATTTCCATAGGCTCAAGTTGCTCCAAACGTGCCTTTTTAGCGATTTTGTCTTCGCCTTCGTCGGCATCATTTTCTAAGTGACCAACATCAGTTATATTCCTCACATAGCGAACTTTATAGCCAATGTGGGTAAGGAATCTGTTCAACACATCGAAGGTCACGTATGGTCTTGCATGACCCAAGTGAGCCTCTCCGTAAACCGTTGGACCACAAACGTATAAGCCTACATGAGGTGCGTTGATGGGTTCAAACAGTTCTTTTTGACGGCTGAGGGTGTTGTAAATAAATAACTGATGCGACGACATAATTGGTTGACTAAGCGTGCGAAGTTACCGTTCAGTATCGGTTTGGGCAAATATTTTCCCTCCGGGGAAGGGATTCCGATGCTTATTTCACCAAGGCTTTCATGGATCGCAGGTTCACCAACATGTCTTCGGTCATTTTCCTCAGATCATATTTCGGCATCCAGCCCCAATCTGAGCGAGCGGCTGAATCATCGATAGATGCAGGCCAAGAGTCGGCAATTGCTTGTCGAAAATCGGGAGCATAACTGATTTGAAATGATGGGATAAACGTGCGAATTTCTGCAGCGAGTTCTTCAGGGGTAAAACTGAAACCTGCGAGATTGTAAGAACTACGGATTTTCACTTTTTCCGCAGGAGCTTCCATGATGCCAATTGTTGCATCGATAGCATCGCTCATATACATCATCGGCAGCCTTGTTTCTGCAGATAAGAAGCTTGTATAGGATCCCTTCTCAAGCGCTTCATGAAAGATGTGAACCGCATAATCGGTGGTTCCTCCGCCAGGAGCAGATTTCCAACCAATTAAGCCTGGATAGCGCAGTGAGCGCACATCGACACCGAATTTCTGATGATAGTATTCGCACCAGCGTTCACCTGCCAATTTGCTAAATCCATACACCGTTCCCGGCTCCATGATTGTATGCTGAGGCGTGTTGTCTTTAGGCGTGTTTGATCCAAATGCGGCAATTGAACTCGGCCAGTAAACACGGATTTTTTGCTCTTTTGCAAGTTCAAGCACATACAGCAAACTGTTCATGTTGAGTTCCCAAGCAAACATTGGATTTTTCTCGCCCGTTGCGGAAAGAACCGCTGCGAGGAGATAGATCTGGGTGATCTTGTGTTTCTGTACAATATCGATCAACGCTTGGCGATTGAGTACGTCGAGCTGTTCGAATGGTCCTTCTGAAACGATTGGTGCTCTAAGATCGGAAGCAATCACATTATCGCTTCCAAAGATTTCTCTTAAACGTTGTACGAGTTCGGTGCCAATCTGACCGGAAGATCCGATCACCAGCACCCGATCCGTGGATCCAGACATAATTTGTGATGATTTTGGGGCTCTAAAGGTAAAAAAAACCGCACATCATCAATTGGCATCAACGTTTACTGATTCTGTTGCCAGTTGATTTCTGCATGGTGCATTTGAACCTCGACATTTCGGGATCTCTTAAGGCTCGGTGTTTGGTAATTCTTCCATGCACGCGTTCTCTCCACTTTCTCCAATTGTTTGGGTGAAGCTCTCTTTTCATGAGTGCTTTAACATCATCTTCACGCAGTCCGAACTGATTGAAAATCGCATCAAACGGCGTTCTGTCTTCCCAAGCCATTTCGATAATCCGATCGATGTCTTGCAGGCTAAGCGTTTTCAGTTCTGTCATGGATTTTGTTCTGTGCTTTTCAAACAAATCCTTTCAAAAAAGGTTCAAAACGACCTTGCTATCAAACTTTATCCAAGGCTTGAAGCAAATCCTGTAGTAGCATATCAGGATCTTCGATGCCCACGTACATCCTCACTAAATTCCAAGGAACTGGAGAGTTTGTGTAAGACACAGACTGTGCTAAACCGCACACAGGAAACGCCAGCGATTCATATCCTCCCCAAGAGCAGGCCAAAAGGAAATGGTTGAGATTATCGCAAAAGCGTTCAACACCCTTCGCATCGTTTGTTTTGATGGCCAAACTAAACATGCCCGAACATCTTGTCATTTGCGATTTGGCAAGTTTTTCTTGAGGGTTCGTTGGTGAGAACGGCCAGTAAACATTCTCAACTTTTGGGTGATTTTGTAGGATGGGAACTATTTTTTCAGCTGTATCGGCTGATCGATTTGCACGTAGTTCCAATGTTCTCAATCCTCGAATGAGCAACCAAGCATCATTGGGAGAAATAGAAGGTCCAAGTGTCATCCAATCGTTCGCAAACAGTTGTTGGATGTGGGCTTTGCTGCCACAAATTGCCCCTGCTACAACGTCTGAATGTCCGTTCAGAAATTTTGTTGCAGAATGCACCACTAAGTCAATGCCCATTAGATGCGGCTTCTGAAATAGTGGTGACGCATAGCTATTGTCGATCAAACTGATGAGGTTGTTTCTTTTAGCAAATGCAGCTACAGCCCGAATATCCTGCATTTCAAATGTCATCGAGTTGGGACTTTCGATGAAAACCATCCGCGTGTTTGGTTGCAGTGCGGCTTCGAAGTTTTGGATTTCAGTTCCATCAATGAAAGTCGTTTCCACACCAAATCTGCGGAGCATCCCGTTGAGCAATTTGTACGTCCAACTGTAGGGTTTCTGCACACAAATCACATGGTCGCCAGCCTTCAAAAAGCCCATCACTGCGGTTGAAACCGCCGCCGACCCACTCCCGCAAACCAAAGCGTCTTCACAACCTTCCAACGCAGCCAGTTTCTGTCTTAAAATATTCACAGTTGGATTAAAACCCCTTGTGTAGAACGGTGTCCCAAATTCATCCTGCAAAGCAGTTCGCATCTCTGCTACGGTCTTGAACGAAAAATTGGATGTTTGTGCAATCACTGGAGAAACAGCATTGTAGTAATCTTCACGGTTTTCGCCCAAGGCGGTGAGAATATTCGACAAATCGTCTTTCATTTTCGGGTGCTTTGAAGGTTGTTTTTGGAAGGATAAAAATATCGTCTCAGGCCATGAATTCGCTTTTCGAACACTTCATAGCTTCCAACGGCGAGCAATAACGTGAGAAGAAAAATCAGCATCGGGTTGATCAAGAATACTTGTAATGGTCTTTCTGCCAATCCGTTCGACTTCATCAGAGGTAAAAGTAGTGTCAAAACCACGCCATGATAACAATACAAACCCAAAGAAAGTTGGCCTAAATAGCTGAGCGTTTTAAATTGTCCGAAAGCGATGAGCGGTTTTTTTGCAAAGCTCTGCTCCATGATCAAATACACGAAAAAACAAGAGAAGATCAGCTTTTCAAAAACGAGCATAAAGCCATCATTGAACCACCTGAAATAGTAAACCAAGAGCAAGAGCAGAAGCAAATAAACTAAAGTGCTTGTTGTTCTAGAGATATTTATAAACAGGCCGCGAAATGCGGATGATCGAAACGCCATCGTTGCGGCCAAAGCGCCCATTCCGAAATTGCCTACAACACTGAGTGTGTGAAAACTCAAGGTGTGGCTTTCGTTTCGGTAGATGAAGCGAAATGCCAGCGAAGCGAGGATCATCAAGAAACTTACACGAACAAGGTGTTTCTGAAGGAATTTGAGCACTACAGCCCAGATGAGGTAAAATTGTTCTTCAACAGCGATTGACCAAAAGAAAACCAACAGAAAGAGGAAGTCTTGTCCGTGGAGGATGATGTAAAAGTTGGAGATAAAGAGCAGGAAGATGGAGGCGGGAGGGAGGGGTTTTAACCCCATTGAGCTGCCGAAAAAATGGTAGAAGCCGTAAACCGCAAGGAGAATCAGAAAATACAGTGGCCACAAGCGGATTCCACGTCTAACAAGGAAGAGAAAGGGATTGAAATCGCCAATTTTTCGTTTTTCTTCCAAGGCCAACCAAGTGAGTAGGAAGGATGAAAGCACAAAGAAGTAATCTAAACCGAGAAATCCAGCTTTGATGGAAACGGTTGCCAAATGAAATTCTGGCGAGGCTGCAATCTTCGGACTTGTCGTAAAGAAGCAATGGGCGAGAAACACATGAAAAAAGCCTATAAACCTCGTGGTATCAAGATTTTCAAAGTAAGTGGTTCGTCCGTGATTTAGTGCAGCGGTTTCCATTGAAAACGTTCTATAGCGTAATCTTCGGGAATAGGCGTGCCGTTTAGAAAGTACTGGGCAATTTCCTTTGCAAGCAGGGGCGCAAGAACAACTCCCTTCGTTCCTAGGCCGTTAAATGTGTAGATGTCGGGATGTATCGACGATGGGCCAAAAACTGGTCTTCGATCTGTAACCGTTGGACGAATTCCCGCAAAATGATCAATCACTTTGAAGGGTACATTGAGCATTTTTTGCAGAATGTTGATTAGTTCCTGCTTCTTCTCTTCTGTTGGTTCTGCATGATCTTGGTTCCAAGTATAAGTAGAACCAACTCTGAATTGGTGGTTTCCCAGCGGAACGCCATAGACCTTTCCATTGAAGATTTCTTGAGGTAGGTCGGGAGCTTCAATAATCAGTAATTCTCCCTTTGCTGGGTTTAAGTAGACTTCTGGGAACCAGGGGTTTTCGTTTAGTTTGTAGCCTTCGCAAAAAACGACCTCTGCACATTGTATGTCTTTCCATTTCAGCAGTGGTTCCGAACAGTTGAGGTCTTCGTATCTGAATGCTGCTTCGATGAGCAAATTTTGATCTTTCAACCAAATCCTAGCAGCGCCAAGATATTCTAATGTGGAAACAAAGCCAGCAGAATGCACGGGCGCTCCATCAAAAGGTTGTTTGAACCAAGGTTTTTTTAATGCCGGTTCTGAACTTTCGATGTGATTTAGCCATCCGTCCTCCTGCATTCTGGTTTCCCAAAGTTGGCGCTCATCGTCGGAACCATGAATTCGATGCAATCCGATTGGGTGACAGAATGATTTCCCTGTGATGGCCTCAATCGACTGGTAAAATGAAATAGCTTCTGGCAAACACTCATCTGTTCGCCAACCTAAGTTCATTCGTCTAAAAACTACAGGATTAAACAGACCGGCAGCCACACGTGATGAGCGAGAAATAGTAGGATCATCGATCACCAAAAAAGGAATTTCTGCTTGATGCAACTGCATCGCAAGCGTAGTTCCTGCGAGCCCTTGTCCAACGATTAAAATTTCAGTAATCACAGGCTAAAAGTACATTCTTTCGATGCCGAAATGTCGGATATTCTCAAAATCCCATCAACAGCAAATGTTAAATTCCAGTGTTTCGATTAAATATTCATCAATTCAAATCTACTTTCGCGACATTCAATACATTTGAGCGTGGTTCGAATACTCTCCTATTTTCTGTTGATTCCATATTGGATTTGGCTGATTTTCATCTTCTTGTGCTTTCTCATAAGCTCATCAATATTAAGCTCATTGTTCTTGTTGGTCCTCCGAAAGAAGGCTCAGCGGCCAATGATGGCTGTAAATAAGTTCTGGTCGGCGGCCTTTTTTGTTGCAGGATTTATCAGAATCAAAGTATACAATAGAGAGCGCCTATTTAACCATTTGCCTTGTATTGTGGTTTCAAATCATGGGTCGAACCTCGACATGTTTATCGGCGCTTATACAATGCCAACATCGATAAAGCCTTTAGCAAAAGTGCAATTGAAGAAAATGCCTTTGTTGGGTTATCTGTTTTCAACAGTGTGTGTTTTGGTGGATAGAAGTTCTAAAGAATCTCGGGAAAGAAGCTCTAGGGCTATGCTTGAAGAATTACAAGGCGGAGCGACAATTTTCATTTTCCCAGAAGGAACAAGGAACAAAGGCGACAAACCATTGAATGCATTTTATGATGGAGCATTTCGATTTGGCATTGAGTCAGGGTTTCCAATTGTGGCAATGTGCGCTATCAATGCAAGGGCAATCACCCCTTCAGACAACTACAGTGTGCGTCCTGGAACAATCGAAATACAATATCTCGGTCCTTACGAAACCAAAGGACTCAAACGCGAAGATGTGGATGCATTGAAGCAGCGCATTTTCAACGATATGTACAAGGTGATCGAAGAGCGCGACCCGATGTTCAATAAAAATTTGAAAGATTAAATCGTGTTACAGTTTTGAAGCGACAACACAAGGCTTCTTGATTTTCACAACATTGCCCTGAAGATCAAACGCTTCCATGTAAACAATGTAAATCCCGATGCCTGCTTTTTCGTTTTCTTCATTGATGCCATTCCAGCTTAAGGTGCCTTCTGTGCCGAGCAATTGAGCTCTAGCTACATACTTCACCAATCGGCCTTTCGAATCGTAAATGGCAAAAGTGCCTGTATATCCTGGCTGATCAAAACGATAAGCAATGTTGAGCACATCATCGAAGCCATCGTTATCAGGCGAAAATGTTTCAGGTGAAATTGAAAGATCGCCAGTTTGGGCTTCACTGATAAGGGCAAACTGAGAATTTCTGTAACCAGGCGTTGCATATCCAACCTGCGATGAGGCAGAACTCCAATTGGTATTGTCTGATGATGGGCGATCGAAGTTGATTCTTTCCAAACTTACTCCATCGAGTGTGTTGAGAAGCGCAAAATGCAAATCTGGAAAGTAAATTCTACGGTCAATAATTTCGCTGTTGGAAAGGGTCGAAAGCACTACAATTCCGTCTTCATTGTTGAATGATGGGAAGTCGAGCATTTGAAGAAATGCGTTCGGATCGGTGGTCGAATATTCCGATTTCACGGCATCTACTTCTTCACTGATCACCAAGTATTCTCCTGGAAACATCAAGTAGCCTTCAGGGGCAATTTGCTCAGCGCCTTCAAGCACATTGTCGATCGTGTCTTGGTTGCTAATCACCAAAGATGCCAAATCGATTATCTTGTTAGAACGGTTATAAAGCTCAATAAAGTCGCTACCGTTTTCACGTGGATCTGTGAGGATTTCATTGATCACAATATCATTTGGCGCAACTTGTTCAGGAACTGCAAATCTTCCACTTTTCGATGTATTGAAAGGATTTCCAACGCAATCGCGCAGTGTGTCTCCGATAGTTAAAGTGTAAATTATTCCGGATGAAACAGCTGTTGGTAATGCCAATTTCACCGATTTGAAATCTGGTGGGTAAAGTACAATGCCCACCGGAGATCCTATGCCATTGTCGATTGAATAAGCGTTGAGGTTGGACGCACTTTCTGCGGGAACAGATTCGTTGAAGAATACTCTAATTGTATCGTTGGTAACAAGAACTATCCGCGAAATCTCTGGTGATATGGCATCATCAGCATTTTGGTAAACTGAATTTTGTCGGCCGGGAGTTGCTCCACCTGGATCGTTCGAAGCTGTCCAATTGGTAGTTCCTTCGCAAGGTTTGAGGGGTGAAATTTGCTCGAGCGACCAGCCGCCGAGGTTCTTCACATTGTCGTTGTACCACTGATCTGAGTATGTAACGCTAGAAATTACTTCGTTCGTTGGATCGATCAGTGAAACCGCTGCTCCAGTATTGGTCAAACCTGGGAAAGAAGGCACATCCTTCACGGCAACCGCACCAAAATATGCTTCAAAGCCACTCAAACTGGTAAGTACAAGGAAGCTATCAGGCAGAATTGTAACCGCAGGAATCGTCCTTTCGGTGGTGTTGACCTTCAAGGTCCAGTTTTCAAGATTGATTGGGTAAGGCGTCCTGTTAAACAGCTCAATCCATTCTGCGTCAGGCTGTAGCACCTCTGGCGTTGGATCGGCCATGATCTCATTGATCACGATATCATAAGGTTTTGCACGGTAATACACGAACGTGCGGGTGGTGGTTGCAATGGTGTTCCCCGCCAAATCTTTTACTCCAGAAATTTCCAAGGTGTAGGTCTGCCCTTCAGTAAATGGAGTTCCAAATCCGAGGTTTACCCTCGCAAAAAGTGAAGAATTTCGGATGCTAGTATCAGGATATTCTAATCCATCAGAAGCCAAATAATTGGAATCGCGTTGGGCAGAATTCTCTTCAACATTTTCTGAAAATACCAACTCTAAATTTTGAGGACCGCTTACATTTAACTGTAGCAAAGTAGGAGGCGTGTTATCGACGATAATTTCTCCCACATACACATCGTCGAAATAATATTTCTGACGGTTGGCATTTGAATACCGAACCAACAATCCAAAATGAGCAGAACTGGTGTAGGTTACATCGTTGGCGGTTCCAATAAGGTTATACAACAATCCCGAACCTTCGTAATCAGCAAAAAGTGTCCAGTTGCCAGATGCATCGCGTGTTACCTTGACCTTTGTTGGATTTGTTGAAGAACTATTGATCGCGCCGGTTACACCATTGATGACATAGGTTTCGTTGCCTGTTCCATCCTTTCTAAACAGCGCAACTTCGTCGGGCGTCCCTCCAATTCTTACAAAATAGCCTCTGTTATCGCCAGTAAGTTGCGCAAGGTCGGAGGTTAAGAACACATCCATTCGGTTGTTCGAGGATGTAGAAACCTTAGGGTTCACAAAGAATTCCCACTGTGTATCGTTAATGGCTGTTGAAGGGGTGGAAATGTAAATTTCTCGGTTCGTTGAGGAAATTGTATCGCCATTGCTTTGCAGGTCGAAAGCTGCATCGATTAAAAATTCATCAGTGTCGCCTGTCCATGTAGGATCGACATCGAGATTTCCATCGGAGAAATTCTCGGTGAATTGTGCGTTAACCGTGCTGAAAGAGCAGCAAAGCATCAAGCAAATAAAAATCCTCAGCAGCATAATTCTGTACCGGGTTAAGGTTTTACTTTTGTGGCAGGACGACGTTCAAAAAACGGCTTGCCAATAATCGACCAAAATAAAGGAAACAATTCAAACTAAACGTTAAGAATGAAAGTTGCTGTTGTAGGAGCTACCGGCTTGGTAGGAAGCAAAATGTTGGAAGTGTTAGCAGAGCGACAATTTCCTGTAAGTGAGCTTATTCCGGTTGCTTCGGACCGCTCCGCGGGAAAAAAAATCGAATTTTCGGGCCGAACCTACACTGTTGTTAACCATGAAGCCGCAATCGCCGCTAAGCCTGATCTAGCCTTGTTTTCGGCCGGGGGAAGCACTTCATTGGAATGGGCACCCCGCTATGCTATGGCGGGTATCCGCGTGATCGACAATTCATCAGCTTGGCGAATGGATCCCTCTAAAAAGCTTATCGTTCCTGAGGTTAACGGTGAATTGTTAACGAATGATGATATGATCATTGCCAATCCGAATTGCTCAACCATCCAAATGGTGCTTGCCTTAAAGCCTTTGTACGACAGATACGGCATTGAGCGCATTGTGGTGTCTACCTACCAAAGCGTTACAGGAACAGGTGTAAAAGCAGTTAACCAACTCATGGACGAACGAAATGGTATTGTTGGAGAAATGGCCTATCCCTACAAAATCGACCTAAATGTGATTCCGCAAGTGGATGTTTTTCTCGACAATGGGTACACCAAAGAAGAGATGAAGATGGTAAATGAAACGCGCAAGATCTTAGGCGACCAAAATATCCGTATAACCGCTACAACAGTGCGTATACCTGTCGTAGGCGGTCATTCCGAATCAGTGAATGTAGAGTTCAAATCCGACTTCGATCTTACCGAAGTGCGTCAATTGCTTTCCGAAATGCCGGGTGTCGTTTTACAAGACGACCCCTCCGAAAAAATTTATCCGATGCCGCTTACGGCGCACAACCGCGATGAAGTTTTTGTGGGTCGCTTGCGCCGCGATGAAAGTCAGCCGAACACGCTCAACATGTGGGTTGTATCCGACAATCTCCGCAAAGGTGCTGCAACAAATGCTGTTCAGATTGCAGAATTGTTTCTTAAATAACTACCAGTAGGGTTAAATAATTCAGGTGCCTTATTAGTTGTATCTTCCAAATTAAGGAGAACACGTTGTTACCCGAGCAGATAGTTGTGTAGCCGTAAAATCACTTTATGAAACACGTTTACAGATTTTATCTTTTGGGATCCTTTCATGTTGAAAATGTGTAGCAATCCTCAATGCCTTGTCCACCTTATTTCCAATAAAAAGCCCTGCTCAAAACCTACAGCAGGGCTTTTCTCTTTTGCAGGAAATTAAGCTGCGGCACTGCTGCGCATTTCGCGCTGATAGAGTTGCCAGAAAAACAAGGGGATAAACACCACAGTCAGAATTACCATACCTACAATAAACTGAATATTTGCAGTTGGCCAGTGAAAAATTTTAAAAATAGAACCCACAGCGATTAATATTCCTGCAATAACTCCACTCAATGTTCTAGCATATGTAAGGCCTTGAAATGCAGCAGGAAAGCGCAAAAGTTGAGTAAGTAAACTTAGCATGGTAAACATCAGAAATAAATTACCTGCAATAAGTAACTCATCGGCTCGCGGCCAATGCATAAAGCGGAAAAGCATTCCGACACCGAGAGAGAAGGTGGCAATAAATCCAGATAAATACAGGAGCTTTTTCATAAAGAGAGGGATTAATTGGTTTAAAGCAAAATGAACATCCATTTCAATTTTCGATAGCCCTGCTGGATGTAATAAACAAAGGGCTTCTTGGCACGCCTCATCAAAACTTTTTCCTTTTTCCATCAGCGACTCAATACTGCAGCAACAATGGTCAAGGATTTCAGAACGTAGGGTTTTACTTTCAATCTTACTGCAGATCAAGTTGTTCAAATAGTAGATCTGTGCTTCAGTTAGTTCAACCATGTGCTAGTTTTTTACCTGGATAAATCAATAAAGCAACTGTATCTAAAAAGCCTATAAGTTCGGTGGTTTGTTCAATCGTTTGCTCATGTCCCTTGGATGTGAGTTTGTAGTAAATCCGAGAACGACGACCAACTAACACTTCCTCCGTAATTACCATTTCATCGGCTAGCAATTTGTGCAAAGCGGGATAGAGCGAACCCTCTCGAATCAAAATTTTTCCGTCCGTCTTTCGTTTTACCTCTTGCGTAATTTCATAACCGTACATCTGACCATGCTCCTTCAATAGATTCAGGATGATAGTATTTAATGTTCCTTTGATTAAATCTTTGGTTTGCATAAATCAAAAATAAGCATTGCTTGTCTATGTATCGACTGTCTATGTATTTTTATTGTTAGAAACAGCCACAGATAAAGTCAAGCATCTAAAAATCAGACGATTAAAATTTAATTTTAGAGAAGTTTTATCCCAAACGGTAAAGGTTTAAATCCACGATAAGTCCTCTTTGGCATTCCTGATTTTTATCATTGAATCCCATCCCGTCGCTTTAGTATCTTTGGGCCTCCTAAATTTAATGCACATGTTTCTTCATAACCGTGTGAATGCCGATCTCCTCAGAGAAAGAATCCAAAACGATCCAACACCCCGTACAACACTTTCGTTTTATCGTTATGTGATTCTCGAGGACCTTCAGGAAACCAGAGATTTTCTTTACCGTGCTTGGGTCGAAATGGGCGTTTTAGGTAGAATTTATATTGCCCGCGAAGGCGTGAATGCCCAGTTAAGCCTCCCAACAAGTCGCTTGGATGATTTCAGAAACTGGATCGATCAATATCCCCATTTTGCAAAAGTGCCCTTCAAAATTGCAGTCGACGACGATGGCAAATCGTTTTTCAAGCTCACCATCAAAGTGCGGAAGAAAATTGTCGCCGACGGACTTGATGACGACGCTTTTGACGTAACCAATGTTGGGAATCACCTCACAGCCGAAGAGTTCAACGCAGCAATGGACGATCCCGAAACCATCGTGGTCGACATGCGAAACCACTACGAAGCAGAAGTTGGTCGTTTCGAAGGCGCTATCGTTCCCGATGTTGACACCTTCCGCGAGGAATTGCCTTGGGTAGTCGACAATCTGGCTAACCAAAAAGACAAAAAGGTCCTCATGTACTGCACCGGTGGTATTCGATGCGAAAAAGCTTCTGCTTACCTCAAACACCACGGTTTTAAAGATGTAAACCAACTTCATGGTGGCATCATTGCATATGCTCAAGAGATAAAAGCCAAAGGCATCGACTCCAAATTCAAGGGGAAGAACTTCGTTTTTGATGAACGCCTTGGTGAACGCATCACCGACGACATCATTGCAAACTGCCATCAATGCGGCCAGCCATGCGATAACCACACCAATTGCGCAAATGTGGATTGCAATTTATTATTCATCCAATGCGACAATTGTAAATCACATTTTGCAAATTGCTGCAGTGAAGAATGCCACGAAATTGTGATGTTGCCCGAAGAGGCACAAAAGAACATTCGAAAAGGCAAATCGCACCCGTATACTAACATGATTTACCGCAAAGGTCGTCTTCGTCCGCACGGTCATCAACTTCAAAACTTCACCCTAAACAGGGCCAAAATATGAACTACAACAACATTCTCACTGAAAAAGCAGATGGTATTTTCACCATCACCATTAACCGTCCCGACAAGCTCAACGCTCTTAACTATGAAACCATCCAAGAGATTGGTTTAGCAGTTCGTTTAGCGAATGACGACGATGAAGTACGTGGCATTTTACTTACAGGCTCAGGCGAAAAAGCCTTTGCTGCAGGTGCCGATATCAGTGAGTTTGCCGCTTTTTCTCGAGATGAAGCAGAAAAATTGAGCCGCGATGGGAACCGAGTTTTCACATCCATCGAACATTCTAAAAAACCTGTCGTTGCCGCGATCAATGGTTTTGCGCTTGGTGGTGGCTGCGAGTTGGCGATGTCTTGTCAGATTAGAGTGGCTTCCGAAACAGCTCGTTTTGGTCAGCCGGAAGTGAATCTCGGCTTAACGCCGGGATATGCTGGAACACAGCGCCTTGTGCAGCTTGTTGGGAAAGGGAAGGCACTCGAGTTCCTCATGACTGCCGATATGATTCCAGCCGCAGAAGCACATCGTTTAGGTTTGGTGAATCATGTAGTTCCTCAAGCAGAATTGATTGCGAAAGCCAAGGAAATCCTCACAAAAATCGGAACCAAAGCACCATTGGCCATTGCTGCTGTAATTCGTTGTGTGAATAGCCATTTTGCATTCGACGAAGATGGTTTTGAAACCGAAATCCGTGAATTTGCGGGTTGCTTCCAAAGTGAAGATTTTAAAGAAGGCACCCAAGCTTTCCTTGAAAAACGAAAAGCCAATTTCAAAGGCGCATAAAATCTTATCTTGGTCGCCTGTACAGGATCGTTTTTGATCGCCTGAAACTGCTCGCCACTTGAACCCTTTACGCCAGCTTGCTTCCCAAACAGCCATTTATGGATTGAGTTCCATCGTTGGCAGATTGCTCAATTATTTGCTGGTTCCATTGCACACCCGGGTGTTTAATCCTGAGCAGTTTGGTGTGGTTACCGAGATGTATTCATACGTCGCTTTTCTGCTGATCGTGCTCACTTACGGTTTCGAGACCGCATTTTTCCGCTTCGCCCGCGAGCAATCAGACAAGGAAAAGGTGTTCAGCACTTCGCTGATCTCATTGTTGGTATCATCACTCATTTTTTTCCTCACTGCGTGGATATTTTCCCCACAAATCGCCTCGTGGATCGATTATCCAAACCAATCGCAATACATCACTTGGTTTGCCTTGATTCTGGCGACAGACGCCGTAACGGCAATTCCGTTTGCCCGATTGCGCCTCGATAACCGCCCTTTGCGTTTTGCTTCGATCCGTTTGATCAATATCGGAATCAACATTGCCCTGAATCTTTTTTGGTTAGTGGCTTGTCCGATATGGGCAGAAAACGCCACCGCAGATCACTGGATTTGGTTGGTATACAATCCTGAAATTGGCGTTGGATATGTGTTTCTTGCCAATCTATTTGCCTCCGTTGCCACGTTTTTGTTGATGGTTCCCGACATGTTGAAAATGCATTTCAGCTTCGACAAACCGCTTTGGAACAAAATGATTTCTTACGGATTACCGCTTCTGGTGGGCGGTTTGGCTGGCATCACCAACGAAATGTTCAGTCGCGTGAGCATGAAGTATCAGCTGCCCGAAGATGTTGCCATGCATGAATTGGGCATTTTTGGAGCCTGTTACAAGGTCGCGATTTTGATGACGATCTTTATCCAAACCTTCCGCTTTGCGGCCGAACCATTTTTCTTTTCCCGATCGAAAGACAAAAACGCTCCAGCGCTCTACGCCACTGTAATGCATTGGTTTATCATCACCTGCAGTTTGATTTACCTTGGCGTGATGTTGTTTATGGACATAGTGCAGAATTTCGTTGGCAAGGATTTCAGAGAAGGACTGGTGGTTGTGCCAATCCTGTTGATGGCCAATTTGTTTCTCGGCGTTTTCTACAACTTAAGCATTTGGTTTAAGCTCAACGACAAAACTGGGCTTGGCGCTTGGATGGCTGTTGGTGGAGCATTGCTCACTGTGGGATTGAATTATTTCCTGATTCCAGCTTACGGATATGTTGGTGCTTCTTGGGTTACGTTCGTTGTGTACTTGCTCATGATGGTAGTTTCCTATGCGCTTGGGCAAAAGTTTTATCCGATTCCTTACGATTTGAAACGGTGTATCGGTTACCCAGCAGGTGTTGCTTTGGTGGTTTGGGGATTTTCGCAAGTTTCGATTGCTGAAGGATGGTTATCATGGGTGCTGAAAGCCATGATCTGCTTGATGTTCATCACTTTTGTATGGGTCATTGAAGTGTATAAAAAAAGAGTACCTTCGTCACGTGGACAAGCCTGAAGACCGCATGAAAATTAGGGTTATCAATCAATCTTCCCATCCGCTTCCAACTTACGGAACTGCACTTGCAGCAGGGATGGATCTCCGAGCATTCTTGTCGGAGCCTATCACACTCGCACCGCTCGAAAGAGCACTCATCCCCACGGGATTATTCATGGAAATTCCTGCTGGTTTCGAAGGACAAGTTCGTCCGCGTTCGGGATTGGCTGCCAAACACGGAATTACCGTGCTTAATTCTCCCGGAACAATCGATGCAGATTATCGAGGAGAAGTGAAAGTGATCTTGGTAAACCTTAGCAACACGCCTTTTACAATCGAAAACGGTGAGCGGATCGCACAGTTGGTAATCGCTCGACATGAGCAAGCCGAGTGGCAGGAGAGTATCGAACTCGAGAACACCAACCGAGGTTCAGGAGGGTTTGGGCACACAGGAACACATTGATCCCCATTTGAAAAACATATGAGAATTATTATCCCAATGGCCGGTATGGGAAAACGTATGCGGCCTCATACCTTGGTAACACCAAAGCCGCTGATTGAATTCGCAGGCAAGCCAATGGTGCATCACATCGTTGAAGAGTTGGCAAACACCTGCCACGAAAAGATCGAAGAAATTGCCTTTATCATTGGTCGTTTTGGCGCTGAAGCTGAAAAAAGCCTTCTAAAAGTTGCCGAAAATTTAGGTGCAAAAGGCAGTATTTATTACCAAGACGAGCCAATGGGCACTGCTCATGCTGTTTTGTGCGCGGCCGAATCGCTTAAAGGAAAAGTGATTGTTGGGTTTGCTGACACCCTTTTCAAAGGAAGTTTCGAGCTCGACGAATCGATGGATTCAGTGATTTGGGTGCAACAAGTGGAGGATCCTCGTCCTTTTGGTGTGGTAAAACTCAACGATCAAGGTCTCATTACCGATTTCGTTGAAAAGCCACAAGAATTTGTATCCGACTTGGCAATCATTGGGATTTACTACTTCCGCGATGGTGAGAACTTGCGAAGTGAACTTCAGTATTTGATCGATAACGACTTGAAGGAAAAAGGCGAATTTCAGATCACCAACGCATTGGAGAACATGAAGTCGAAAGGCTTAAAATTCGCACCAGGCAAAGTGAACGAATGGCTCGATTGCGGAAACAAAAATGCAACCGTATCAACCCATGCACGTTGGCTTGAACTCAATCCGAAAACCAACACCATTGGCGAAAATATCGAGCAAGAAAATTCAGTGATTATTCAACCTTGTTTCATCGGAAAGAATGTAAAAATTTCCGGTTCGGTGATTGGGCCGCACGTATCAATCAGCGATGGAACAGAAATCCGTAACTCTGTGGTCGTAAATTCTATCGTTCAGAAAAATACGAGGATCCAAAACAGCGTTATAGGCAATTCCATGATTGGAAGTTCTGCCCACATCCACCTTAAGAAACTCGAATTCAGCTTGGGAGATTTTTCAGTGCTGAACCAAGAGTGATTGCTTTTCGAATGAAATTAATTTCCCGATATATCCTTTGTTTCCTGCTTGTTGGCTCGATTGCAGCTTGTAAATCGCCTCAAAAACAGGCATCAACGCCGGCATCTCCAGCATCTACTTCCGATCTTACTGAAAAGGAAGAGTTGGATTTTGCGTACTTGTTTTTCGAAGCATCGAAAGACAAAATTCTCGGGAATTATCCGCAAGCGATCGCTAAATTTTCTCAGGCGATCCGCATCAACCCGAGAAATGCTGCAGCACATTATGAGCTGTCTCAAATGTATCTGCAAAATGGGAATGCCGATTTGGCTGAAATCAGCGGTCAGCAAGCCATTAAGTTCGACACGAAGAATATTTGGTACAAGTTATCGCTCGCTACTATTTATGAACGTACAGGTAAATCGGAGAAAATCATACCACTCATCAAGGCGGTAGCCGACGCAGATCCAAGAAATCCCGAATATCAGTACACGTTGGCCAATGCGTATTCGATGACAGGAAAATTCGAAGACGCAGTTAAAATTTTCGATAAACTCGAAAGTCAGATGGGCATAAGCGAGGAGTTTTCAGCACAAAAGAAAGCCCTTTACATGCGGATGAAGAAGCCCGAAAAGGCGATCGAGGAAATCCGCAAACTAATGAATGCCTTTCCCGACGAGATTAGTTATCGAGGTTTCTTGGCAGAGATATATGAGGAGCAAGGTCAGGACGAAAATGCACTGAAGGAATACCAAGAAATTGTTCGAATCGACCCGCAAAATGCGAGCGTATATTTTTCGTTGGCTGAATATTACAGAAGAACAGGCGACAAAGAAAAATCGGTTGATGCACTTCGAAAGGCGATGAAAAACCCAAACACGGAAGTTGATTTAAAGCTTCAGGTTTTATCGTCGTATTACGAATTGAGCATGGTGTATCCTGAACTTACCGAACAAGCGATGGAATTGTGCAGTTTAATGGTTGACACGCACCCTGAATCGGCTCGCGCTCGCGTTGTATATGGCGATTTTCTTTACCGAGAAGGTAAAATGGAAGAAGCCAAAACACAATTCGAAAAAGTATTGCTCGACGACAAGAGTGTTTTTGGTGTTTGGAACCAATTGTTGATGATAGAATCGGAATTAAAAAATCACAAACGTGTTGTAGAACTTAGCACTGAGGCCATCGAGTTGTTTCCTACATCTCCTGTGTTTTATTTATACAGCGGGATTTCATCGATGCAGTTGAAAGATTACACAAAGGCCATCGAAACCTTAAAAGGAGGTGCCGAAATTACGGTTGGAAACAATCCGCTTTCTGCGCAGTTTTTTGCCTCTTTAGGTGATTCTTATAATGCAACAAAGCAATACAAGGAGAGTGATGAAGCTTATGAAAAAGCGCTTCGCTATGATGCCAACAACACATACGTGCTCAACAATTTTGCTTATTACCTTTCGGTAAGGAAAGAAAATCTTGATCGCGCCTTAGAATTGAGCTCAAAAAGCAACGAGTTGAAACCTAACAATTCCTCGTTTCTCGATACCAAAGCTTGGATTTATTATCAAAAAGCTGATTATCAGAATGCTGCCATTTGGATTGACAAAGCCATAGAAAGTGGTGGAATGAAAAGTGGAACAATCGTAGAGCACAAAGGTGATATTCTTTGGAAGCTCGGAAAAACAAACGATGCGCTCGATTTTTGGAAAAGAGCCAAAGAACTTGGAGGAGCCAGCGAGAAGATTGATCAGAAAATTAACTCTCAAAATTTGGTCGAGTGATTTTTCGAAAGTTCAAGCATCTTCTTTTCATTTACGCATGCATCAATCTTGTTTTGATAGGGCAGAGTTGCCGATCGAAGAAAGTAGAAGCAATCACAACACCCGCAACGCCAGTAGCAGTTCAAGCACCGATGCCCGATTCGGCCGATAGCTTAATTACTGTCGTAAAATCGAGCGATATGGTTTCAAAGTGGTTTGCAGCACGTGTAAATGTTGAATCAACGGTCGACAAGGAAACTAGAGCATTCAATGCCAACCTTCGAATCTGCAAAGACTCAGCAATCTGGATGTCGATCTCTCCAGGATTGGGCATTGAAGTGGCTCGCGTGCTGATCGACAAAGACTCGGTTAGGTTCATCAACCGATTAAACTCAACCTACTTTAAAGGTGGTTTTGATTACCTCAACAAAATGTTGCAGGTGGACGTAAATTTCAAAATGATTCAAGCCGTTTTGCTCGGAAATGTCTATCTACATTACGGTGTGGATAAATACATTCAAGACCGTGAAAATACAGAACTCGTTCTGAGCACCTTGAAGTTCCGAAAAATCAAGCGTGAGAATGAACTGGAAATTCCACAGATCCTCACCCAAGAGATTTGGTATTCGCCTGCTCAACAGAAGATTACGAAAATGGAAATGCAAGATTACCGTCCAATCCGAAAGTTCAATGTGCGTTACAACGCATTTGAAACTGTTGAAGGAATTTCCCTTCCGGTGAAGATTAACATCGAGGCATCGGCCAACAAGGAACTAAAAATTGTTCTCGACTATTCCAAAATTGGGCTTAATAAGGAACTAAACCTTCCGTTTAACATCCCAGATGGATATGAGTCGATTCGTTAAATTTTGTTGTTTTGCGCTCTTGTTTGTTCCCTTCGGATTGATGGGTCAAGCCAATAAGAACGATCTGGAAAAGCGCAAAAAGGCGTTACAGGAAGAAATCCGTCAAACGAGTCAACTCATTCTCGAAACAAGGAAGAACAAAACGGCCTCCATGTCGCAATTGAAGGCCTTAAACAAAAAACTGTCTGATCGGATGAGGCTCATCAATACGATCCAGTCAGAAATAAACCTGCTCAGCAATACCATCACCTCCAATTCGAAACGCATTCAAGACCTTCAATTGGATTTAACAAGAATGCGCGAAACCTATGCTCGTTTGGTGAAGCGCGCTTACATGAACCGCAACCAACGATCGGCGTTGTTGTTGTTTTTCTCTGCTCAGAATATTCAACAAGCATACAAACGCTTGTACTATTTAAAAACCTACACCACTTATAGAAAAGAACAAGCCCGCTTGATCGAATATTCGCAAAACGAGCTTAGTGGGAAAATGAAGGTGCTTAGAACCGACTTGAATTCAAAGCAAGCACTTTTAGGTTCAGAAGAACAGGAGAAGCAGGAGTTAAGCAAGGAGAAAAAGGAACAGGAATCCACCTTGTCGAAACTGCAGAAAAAAGAAAAGACGCTCAAGAAGGAACTCATAAAGAAGGAAGCTACCAAGAAGAAACTTGATGCAGAAATTAGGAAGGTAATTGAACGTGAGATTGCACGTGAACGAGCCGCAGTGAAAGCCCGAGAAGCCAAAGCTGCTAAAGTTAAAGCGCCAGCAACTAAACCTAAAGTTTCTGACCCAGGAAAACCAATAGAAAAAAAACCAGCTGCAGCACCTGAAATCAAAATGACACCAGAAACGGCTGCTCTTTCAGGGAAATTCGAGGCCAATCAAGGTAAATTGCCTTGGCCAGTAGACAAAGGCGCAATCACAGAAACCTTCGGAACCCATGCGCATCCTGTTTTGAAAGGCATCACAACGTACAACAATGGTATCGACATCGCCACCAGCAAAAATGCGCCAGTGAAAGCAATTTACGATGGCGAAGTAATGGGTGTTGTGTCTATTCCAGGATCTGGCGATGCCATACTAATCAAACATGGCGAATACTTAACAGTATATAGCAACCTTGGGCGAGTAACTGTTGAGAAGGGCCAAAAGGTGAAAACAGGAACAGTAATTGGCAACGCAGGTGAAAACGATGAAGGCGTTACCGAAGCACATCTCGAAATCTGGAAAGGGAAAACCAAGCTCAACCCAGCATTGTGGATTGCACGTTAATTAATACGTGAAGTCGCGTTTAAACCAAAAAGAAAATCTCGGCAAGTAGTAAGTTACTTCCAACATCAAGTAATTTCCTTTGGTGGATGCCAATTGATTTCCAAAAACAGACGTGTTAAACGAGCTGCTGTATTGGGTTTCAGGATTGTATCGCATGGTGAGACCAAAAAATAAACCAGCATCATTTTTGAATTCGGTGCCCACTTCCAAGCCCGCAACAAATGCGAGATACGAAGACTTTATCACCGATTCTGGAGTAGCATAAGCGTAAGCCGTAGCACTGTCGCCGGTGATGGATGTTTTCACATCTCTTCCCAAGCGGTTTACGTACGCTAAACCAATGTATTCGCGGTGTTTAAGTGAGCCAAGATACCCTGTAACGCCAACCTGAAGTGGAATTTCGAGGTTGTTCAGGCCGTAGCGAAAATCGATTCGATAATCGTTGGAAGTATTTTGTTTCAGGGAGAAGTTTAATCGGCTATAATTCACCCCAACACGACTCCAAAAGTGCTCTCCAGCCTGCATCGAAAGATTTAATCCAGCATTTATTCCAGCTCTGGTGGAAGTGAAAAAACCGTTATTGAGCTGCTGATCGTTTTCCATTAAGATGAACGATGGCCCAGCAGTAAATCCTCCCCGGAGGGCTATCTGGGCTTGTAGTGGAAAAAAGAAAACTGAAAAAACGAAAAGTGATAACCACTTGAACATGTGCGATGAATTTAACGACAAAGTAAAGAAATGCAGATTTGTTTACAGAAGTTTCGTTTAAACAATCTTTCGTATGAAAAAATGATTGTACATTGTAGTTATAAATACGGACTATGAATGCGCTGTTGAAGAACATCGTCCGCACTTGGACCAACAATTTTGAAGGCCTTTACAAACCGGCCTCACTCTATCCACTCGTAGCTTTGCGCATCGCGTTTGGCTTTACAATGTCGGCCTGGGGAATCTTAATGATTCTTTCTGGAAGGGTTTCGGAAGTATTTTCTCGGCAAGTAATCCGTTTTCCATACGATGGTTTAGAATGGTTGCAACCTCTGCCTTTCTGGGGTATGATCATTGTTTTTTTGCTGATTTCAGTTTCTGCTGTGTTGCTTGCTGCTGGGTGGTTTTTTCGTGCAGCCGCCACCGTTTTTACACTATTGTTTGCCTATGTTTCGTTCATCGACAAGGCTTCGTATTTAAGCTATTATTACCTAGTGATGCTCTTAGCGGTGATGCTCACATTTTCGCCTGCTCACCGTCTTTTTTCAATCGATTTAATCAGAAAACCCTCACTTCGTGTGGATTATGCGCCTAATTGGTTGCTCTTAGTATTTAAGGTTCAGGTGATTATGGTGTTTGTCTTTGCTGGAATGGCTAAGTTAAACTCCGATTGGTTGTACTCTGGAATTCAGGTTTCACTGTGGCTGCAAGACATCGCGCAAGCCGTTGGATTAAACAGTAGCGTAATTGCAAACAATGGATGGTTTGCGATTGGACTTTCTTGGTTGCTAGTGATTTTTGACTTTTTGCTACCACATTTTTTAATCGATCCTAAAACCTCAACAAGGGCTTTTTGGACGGTTGTTTTGGTGCAAATGTTGGCTATGATTTTGCTGCCAACCGGAATTTTCCCCTTACTGGTGGTGCTTTCATGCACGATTTTTTTGCCTGCGGAAAAGATTCATCGACTTGTTTCGGGCATTTCGTATTTCCTATTCGATGTGTTTCAATTCAAGGGCGATGTTTTTAAACCAGGCGGATCATACATGCTCGAATTTCGACGTAAGCGATTGTTGCCAACTGTGGCGTTGCTTTTTTTAGCCGCACAGGTGATGCTTCCTGTAGTGATGTATCTCAATATGGGAAGTTTCCGCTGGGCGGATACGGCATTTCACTTTTCGTGGGATGTACGGATAAATCACCACCGAAATTCACTCGTGTTTTACAAGGTCGACAAAGCTACTGGCTCGACCATTCAGATATCAGTCGACAAATTCCTTACCCCGATCCAGCAGCAGCGCATGTCTGAAGATCCTATCATGGTGAAGAGTTTCATCAGGCAGTTGAAAGAAACACCCGAACTCGCCACTTCAGAGATTGAAGCGTACAGTTGTATTTCGGTAAATGGTAGGGCGCCCGATTGCATTACATATAGCAACGAAACAGTAAGTTTGCTGGGTGATTCCAGCTATGAGTAATTTCAAAATCTTTTCTGTTTTCGGCCTATTGATCTGCTCCATTTTGGCATCCTGCGGCGAGCAGCCCAACTACCTAGCACGTGCAGAACAAGAACTTGAACAGGAAGATTATTTGGGAGCAATAGTTGAAATTAACTCCTTGTTTGCCACCGGCGATTCGTCTTGCAAGGCTTTTCAGATTCGGGCCTCAGGTTATCGCCGAGCTTTGAAGTATCGAAAATCAATCGAAGATCTCCAGTATGCTGTAAAAAAATGGCCCGATTGCCATGAAGCATCACTCGAATTGGCGAGAGCACTTTCCGACTCAGGCGATACCGCACAAGCTTTCCGCGTTCTGCAAAAAATCAATTTCCTAAAAGGTCGAATAGGCGCTGAAGTGTGGATAGAAAAATCTAAAATCCATTATTACCAAGATGCCTTCGACCAAGCGTTTGCAGAACTTAACGAAGCCATTCGGCGCGATTCAAGCTATCATCTTTCGTGGTATTACCGAGGCTATTTGCAATCAAGATTTTTCGATGAAGACAGAAGTTCAGGCACCTCGATTCAACGGTTCTTGAATTTCGACCAAGCCATTGCTGATTTATCAAGAAGTATTTCATTGGATTCAAAATTTCCCGATGCATGGTTTCAGCGCGGAATCGTTTACCTCAACCAATTCAAGCCCGAAAAAGGGCTTCCTGATTTGGATCAAGCGATTAAATTGTACCCGAAATATTCTTACTACTACTTTGGAAGAGCTGAATACTATATGCGGGAAGGAAAATTCAATCTTGCAATTCAAGACCTTGAAAAAGCAGCAAAACTAAACCCTGAAGATTTGATGGCTTCTGAATTACTTCAAGCCGCTAAAGACTCCTTGAATTCAAAATAAAAAGGGCCGAAACAGTTTAGATTTCGACCCTTTACTGGAAGTTTGATAAATCAAGAATGCGACTTATTGAATCTATAACTGCGTTGGTACTTTCCATCAACAGTTGTAAGTCGTAGAAGATAAATGCCACTTGAAAAATCGGTTAACGGGAAGTCGATCTGCTGCTGCCCTGGGAATACTTGAAGCATTTGCGGACTCCTCACCAATTTTCCTGCAGCATCAAGGATTTCAACCACCATTTCTGTATTGTTTACAGCATTAAGAGAAAGTGTAACATAGGCATCAGCAGGATTCGGGTACAAACCTGCAGACCAAGTCGACATCAGATCTTCAGTAAATGCTATTGTAAACTTATCTGGCTGGTGGAAGCCTTGAGTGAATGTGCTGTTCCCACTAGAAATGGTGCTCACCGCCGACATTTCGCCGATTGTCCACGACAATTCGAATTGAGCATTTTGAAAATGCTGGCCCTGACTCGAAATCACTTGTGGAGCCAAAACAATATTTTGAGCATCAGATTGAAATGCCGAAAACAAAAGCAATGTTGTGACTAGGAATTTTTTGATCATTCGAATAGGCTCATTCTCGAAAATCAAATATAATCTATTCTTCTAAGGATCTAAGCGGAATCCCGCAACAATCTGCCAGCCACCTGCCAACCATTCATCACAACACCTGGAATACCTTGCCCAGGATATACTGAATCGCCGCAAGTATAGATGTTTTCGCCAAGTTGGTGCATGTTCATTTTCCATGGCAAAACATCCTTGAATTGTGGATAGCCACCAACAAATCCCCCCGCTCTGCCTGTCCATTGTAACCATTCTTCAGGACCCGAAACGTGCTTCAAAATAAGATCGTCATGTTCTATCAATCCCCTTTTTACTAGCAACTCAATGGCTTGTTCTGCCCATTTGTGCTTATCTGTTTCAAAGTAATCGCTTGTTTTTGCATGTGTACTGATCGAGGCAACTCGGAAACCCTGCGGGCTTCTCAAGTGGTCGTTGGCGCTGCTTAAACTCAAAAAGATACTTCCACCATTAGGCTGATGAATTTGATAATGCAAACACTTTGGGAAACGTCGATCTTTAACAACCAAACTCATTTGAAGAGCAGAATTCAGCTTCTTGGTTTCTATGGTTTGCTGTGATGCCTTGAGGTTTAAAGGATGCTGTTGAGGTAAAAGATTTGCTAAGTTGTTCATCGGAATTGCTGATACAACCGACTGAGCACGAACAGTATGTGATCCAAATTTTACATTGAATTGTTCTCCTTCTGGCTCAATAGAATCTACAGCTGTTCTCAGCAAAAGATGTCCTCCTTTTTGATTGATGTAATCTGTAAACGCTTTCACCATACTCACCATGCCGCCGGGTAAGTAGTAGTTTCCCGTATTTGTGTAACACAATGCTGTTGCACCAAACAGGACGTTCACATCTTCCATTTTGTTCTGCGCAGTGATCATCAATTGCTCATTCACAAAAGTTCTAAAGGCTTCATTTTCGTACAACCCGAATCGCTTTAACAACGAAGCTGTTGAGGTAAATGCATGCCGTGCAAACCAAGGGTCTGAAAGCTTGAAATTGCTTAACAATGAAAACCAATCTTGGGTTTTTTGTGGAGGAAAAAAACGATAGCGCATCGAGCTGTCCCAAACAAAATCGCTGATCTTGAAGCAGAACTTCCAGAATTCTGCCATGCGCTTGCCACCAAAAACTCTTTGCGCCTCTTTAATCCACTGGTCGCGGTCTTGAAAACGAGTAAGCATCCGCCCATCGGGAAGAAATACCTGCATCGGAACTTCCAACTTACGCGCATCCAATTGTATTCCTGTTTCGTCCAATACTGCACGCAATGGCATCCCCGCATCCAATCCGATCAAGGTTGTGGCACCACTTTCAAAAACGTAGCCTTTCCTATAGTACGACGATGAACATCCGCCAGGCAGGTAGTTTCGTTCAATTACCAAGACCGATCTTCCATCCTTCGCAAGAAGTGCCGCAGCAGTTAAGCCAGCCATACCAGCACCGATCACTACGGTATCGTAATGCGCTTTCATATCCCCGGCAGGGACAGAATGAAAAAAGTTTACAGGATTCAACACCTCGTTACCCATCGCGGCCTTAAAACAGTTTTGAGAGAAAAGAGTTCATTTGCAGCAGAATTGACAAGGCATTTTTAGGTTTTGAACAATTCATCAACACATTCGTTTTCTCTAACTATGAAAGTATCCGTATACAGGAAGGAACGCTTCAACGCCGCTCACCGATTGTTTAATCCGAAATGGGACGAACAAAAGAATTTTGAGGTTTTCGGCAAGTGTAGCTATCCGAATTATCACGGTCACAATTACGATTTAATTGTTGAAGTGAAAGGTGAAATTGATTCCGAAACAGGTTATGTGATCGACATGAAGGTACTCAGCGCAATCATCAAGGCCGAGGTTACCGAACGTTACGACCACCGAAACTTGAATCTCGATCTGGAGGAATTCAAAAACCTCAATCCAACCGCAGAAAACATCGCCGTTGTAATCTGGAACCGACTAAAAAGCAAACTCGACGCCCGTTACGAACTCAGCATCAGACTTTATGAAACCGAACGAAATTTTGTTGAATACAATGGACAATGATGTTCATATGATCGACCTCATTGGTGATGAACACATCAGCACATCAGTCGATACTCCACTTCGCGCCGATGCATTCGAGCTGAGTGACAAAGAAAAAATTGCAAGGATCGAGCACCATTTCCGTGAAATCATGCTCACTTTGGGCTTAGATCTCAACGATGACAGCCTCAACGGCACGCCTAAACGTGTCGCAAAAATGTACGTACAGGAAATTTTCTCGGGCCTTAATCCCGAAAACAAACCGAAAATTGCGCTGTTCGAGAATAAGTACAAGTACAAAGAAATGTTGGTGGAGAAAGACATCACTTTCTACTCAAACTGCGAGCACCACTTTGTTCCGATCATCGGAAAGGCACACGTGGCTTACATTTCGAACGGAAGCGTAATCGGTTTGAGTAAGATCAACCGTATTGTGCAGTATTTCGCAAAACGCCCACAAGTGCAAGAAAGACTCACGGTACAAATTGCTGATGAGCTCAAGCGTGCACTTGGAACCGAAGATGTTGCGGTGGTTATTGACGCTGTGCATTTGTGCGTTTCATCGCGCGGTGTGGAAGACATCAATTCGAAAACTGTGACGTCGCACTTCTCTGGAAAGTTTTCTGAAGAAGCCACCAAATCGGAGTTTTTCACTTACCTCGGCCTCGACTAAATGAGAAATTACGTGATTGCCGGAGGAAGTTCCGGAATTGGGAAAGCACTCACCGAACAATTGCTCTCTAAAGGCCACACGGTGTACGTTTTAGCTCGTTCTGCGCGTGATTTGGAATCGAACGCCAATTTACATTTCATCGAAACAGATTTTAGCGTTGCAGCTCCAGTTATTACTGGTCTCCCAGAAGAAATTCACGGTTTGGCCTATTGTCCGGGAAGCATCCAATTGGCACCTTTCCATCGGATGAAGGAAGATTTATTCATCAACGACTTTAGAATCAATGTCCTTGGTGCGGTGAGTCTTGTGCAAGCAGCCCTTCCGGCATTGAAAAAAGCGGGTCAATCATCTGTTTTGTTTTTCAGTACTGTGGCAGTACAAACTGGGATGCCTTTTCACGCATCGATAGCAGCTGCCAAAGGTGCAATCGAAGGTTTAACAAGATCTCTTGCAGCTGAGTATGCCGCTTCAGGCGTTCGTGTAAATGCCATCGCACCGTCGCTTACCCAAACACCATTGGCGGAAAAACTACTGAGCACTCCCGAAAAGATAGATGCTTCAAACAAGCGCCATCCAATTGGTCGAGTAGGGCAGCCGGAAGAATTGGCAGCTTTAGCAGCATTGCTTTTAAGTGAAAAAGGATCTTGGATAACTGGGCAAATCCTGCACGCCGATGGCGGAATGGGAAGCCTGAAACTGATTGCTTAATGAAACATTTTTCTGCCGAAACCATCTCCAGTCTCGACGACCGTTTCCGCCGAAATCTCATCAATTCGCTGCATGGCGTTCGTCCGGCCTTGTTGATCGGCACAGCTTCTTCCTCTGGAAATCAGAATTTGGCAGTGTTTAGTCAGGTGTTGCACATCGGTGCAAATCCACCACTCACAGGCATCCTGTTTCGTCCCGATTCTGTGGATCGACACACATTGACCAACATCCGTGAAACCGGATTTTTCACCATCAACACTGCAACAACCGCGATGGCTGAGCAGGTGCACCAAACCAGTGCACGGTATCCTGATGGCGTTTCAGAATTTGAACAAACAGGATTAACTCCCGCCATCACCAATGGTTTTCACGCGCCATTTGTAGCTGAATCTCCTGTGAAAATCGCGCTTCAACTTGCCGAAGAACATCCAATCGAACGCAATGGAACCATTCTCGTGATTGGACAAATCCTGCACATTTTTCTTCGGGAAGATATTCTCGAAGAAGATGGTTTTGTAGCGCACCAAAAAGCAGACAGTCTCGCCGTGGCAGGATTGGATGCGTATTTTGGACTTCAAAACGGACAACGTTTCTCGTACGCAAAGCCCGATCAGCCCATCCGTAAAACTATCCTCTAAAGATGCAGTCAGTTAGCATTTTT